>JBAXTC010000389.1:0-7345 GCA_037130375.1 Verrucomicrobiota bacterium
GCTGCGCGACGGATGGAAGGGCGAAATCGTCAATTGCCGAAAAGACGGAACGGAGTTCCCCATCTCGCTTAACACCTCTCCCATCAGGAGCCGCGAAGGGCGCACGCTTGGCCTGGTTGGTGTGGCCACGGACATCTCCGAGAGGATCAAGACGGAAAAGCGCAGTGCGGCCTTCTCGCATCTGGGCTACCGCCTTAGCGCCGCCACTACCCGCGAGCAGGCCGCCGACATCATTCTGGACATCGCGACTGAACTCTTCGGCTGGGATGCGGGCTTCGTCCATTTGTGCTCGCCTGGGGATGACAGAATCATCCACCTTCTGACTGTGGACACCGTGAACAATCAACGCGTGCCGGTTCCGCCATCGAGCCCGACGGTCGCCCCCAGTCCCTTCATGAGTCTGGTCATGGAACAGGGACCACAGTTGATAAACCGGGCGGATGAATCCTTGCTGCCGGTGAGGCCCGTTCCCTTTGGGGACACCAGCCGACACTCCGCTTGCCTGATGTTTGTTCCGATCCATGCGCGGGGCGCCGTCATTGGCATTTTGTCCATCCAAAGCTACACGCCCCGGGCCTATGCCCAGGCCGACCTGAAACTCCTGCAGACCCTGGCGGACCATTGCGGCGACGCCCTGGAGCGGATCAAGATGACCGAGGCACTGCGGGAAGCGGAAGCCAAGTATCGCGGGATTGTGGACAACGCCACAGAAGGCATTTTCCAGACGACCACCGCAGGCGGTTTTCGCAGCGCCAATCCGGCGTTGGCCCACATGTTGGGCTACCAAACCCCCGAAGAATTGATGACCGCGGTGACCGATCTTGAACGGCAGGGATACGTCAGACCGGAGAAACGTCAGGAGTTTATGCGGCGGCTGCAAACCCAGAACTCGATCAGCGGCTTCGAATTTGAGCATTACCGCAAGGACGGCAGCATCATCTGGGTTAGCGTAAACGGGCATGCGATCCGTGACACCTGCGGAACCCTGCAATATTACGAGGGCACCATCCAGGACATTACCAGTCGCAAATCCGCGGAAGAGGCGCTCGAAATGAGCCGAATCGTGCGCGAAGCCCTGCTGAATAATATTTCCGATCCTGTCTGGCTAAAGGATGCGGAGGGTCGTTTTCTGGCTTGTAACGAGCCCTTGGCCAGATTGCTCGGCAAACCGCGGCAGACCATCGTCGGGCAAACGCTTTTTGACCTCGACCCGCAGACAGCGGCCCAACTAACGAGTGAGGATCAAGGGGTCATGCAGTCAGCCAAACCAGGTTGCTTTGAGTCGCGCCGAACCGATTCCCAGGGACACGTCGCATGGTTCGAAACCATTAAGTCGCCGCTGCTCGCGGAACACGGGACTGCCAAAGGTACCGTGGGCGTCGCGCGAGACATCACCGAGCGGAAGTGGGTGGAGAATCTGCTCCGGCTTCAGCGCGACTTCGGCATGTTTCTGAGCTCGACCGGCGATTTGACGGCTGCTGCGGAGCAATTGTTGAACGTCTCCCTGCAGAACGAAAGCCTTGACTGCGGGGCGGTGTATCTGGTGAATCCGGAAACCAAGACCTTGGATCTCGCCGCCCACCAGGGTCTGTCGGACGGCTTTGTCAAACGCGCCGCGCGTCTTCCCGCGAACTCCGTGCGGGACGGCTCAGCCGGAGCACGGCAGGCGGCATCCGGGGAACAGATGGGCCCGCTGGCCGCCATGGAGCAGCAACTTAAGCGTGAAGGTTTGCTGGCCTTGGAAGCCTTCCCCATCCAGCACAGCGGGCAGGTCGTGGCCGTGCTCAACGTCGGTTCTCGGGCGCACGCGACCATTTCCGTGAACACGCGCCAGGCGATCGATGCGCTGGCCTCCCAGGCCGGCGGCTCCATCGCCCGGATCCGGGCGGAGCAATCCATGCGCGCCAGCCGGCAACTGCTGGAAAAGACGATTCAAAGTGTTCACGCCGCAATCTTTATCATCGATGCCCATACATCCACCATCCAGGAATCCAATTCCACCGCCACCCGTATATTTGGCTACAGCCGTGAGGAAATGATTGGCCAAAGTCCCGATCTCTTGCACCTGAACGAAGCGACGTGCGAAGAATTCAAGCGGCACATCGAGGCCGCGGTTAAAGAGAAAGGTCTCATGTTCGACTTCGAGTTCAGGATGAAGCGCAAGGATGGCACTTGCTTTCCTAGCGAGCACACCTTCGTGCCCATCAGGAACGAGGAGGACCGGATTGTGACCTGGGTAGGCGTGGTTCGGGACATCACCGAACGCAAACGGACCGAAGAAGGGTTGCGTCAGTTGTCGCGGCGCATCGTCGAAGCCCAGGAAGCCGAGCGCCAGCGCGTGGCGCGCGACCTGCACGACAGCGTCAATCAGGTCATTGCCTCCGCCAAGATGCGGCTCCGGAAGGTCGGAGAGATCGCTCGGCTGAACCCCGCGGCCACAGAACTCCTCGCGCGCTGCGACGAACTGCTGGTCCACGCGCTGGAAGAAAACCGCCGCATCGCCCACAACCTCCACCCCACTGACCTGAACCAACTCGGATTCATTGAGGCTTGCCGCAACTTCTGCAAGCGGTTTCAATCGCGCACCCATCTGGAGATCAAATGCTCCTTCACGCGAACTGCCCAGCGTTGTGCTCCGGCAACCGAATTGAATCTTTTTCGCATCGTCCAGGAGGCGGTCAACAATATCGAGAAGCACGCCCGAGCCAAAACGGTCCGGCTGCGAATCGCTTTCAGCAAGGACTCGATCTCCTTAAAAATCCAGGACGACGGGCGCGGGTTTGACTCCGCGGCCTCCAAAGCCGCGAAACGGAGAGGGGAAGGACTCGGCCTCACGAATATGCAGGAAAGGGCGGTACTCTTGGGGGGAACCTGCGACGTTGAGTCCGCGCCAAACCAAGGAACAACTATCACCGTGCGCGTCCCTTTCCAACCCATTGACCACCGCCCACCGCCCTCGGCTCAGGCTTTGCCGCCCTCGACCCAGCAGACGGCATAACGAATGAGGGCGTTGGTGCTCTTCAAATTGAGTTTTCTCCTGATCTGCGTGCAGTTAACACTGACTGCGCGTGTGGTTAAGTTGAGCTGACGGGCGATCTCCAGGCCGCTCTTGCCCTCCCCCAGCAGCTCCAGGATTTCGATATCCGAGTCGGTAAGCTGGCTCAGCGGGCGGCTTCTCGCTTTGGTGTCGCGCTCCGGAGCGGCCTTCGTCCGCTGAAGCATGACCTCTTCGCTGACGTAGGTATGTCCCCCCAGAACATCGCGAATGGCGTTAACGATCTCTTCGGGATCCTCCTGCTTCATGATGTAGCCGTCTCCTCCGGCTCGCAGAACTCGGTCGGCATAGAGCGCTTCGTCGTGCATCGAAAGCACCAGCAGCTTGATGCCATCGGTTCGAGCCCGAAGTTCTTTGATTAACTCGAGTCCGCTCATTCCCGGCAGGCTGATATCCACCAGCACGATGTCGGGCTTGAGGCCGGGGATGACCTCGATGGCGTGCTCGGCGTCTTCCGCCTCTCCGCACATGGTCAAATCATCCTCGCCGTTTATGATCTGCACCAGTCCTTCGCGGAACACCGGGTGATCCTCCACGATAAACACCTTCCGGGCAGCCTTGGCGCTGGCGACTTCAGATGAAGAAGGCTTTGCTTTCTTAGTCATGGTCTTTTCGACGAATAATCAATCAGTTGTGTTCACAAACCCCACACGCGCCGGCAAGCTCCCTTCGCCTTTGCTGCACGATGGAGCAACTCTTTGCGCAACCCTTCTGCATCCGTCGCGCCTCGAGTTGTCCCTGATGTTCGCATCCAGCGCGGTGTTCTGTGACAACTGCTTGATGAAACCATAAACCAGCGCATCGGACGCAGTCAACTCTCATATCCGAAGCGGACAGGAATGTCCAATGTCACTAGGATTTGATTCCCAAGAATACCCCCGAAACCTGCCCAAGCCTTTGTCCCGTAGGGACATGCAATGGAACCAGCGTCCGCAGCACGATAAGTCCTGAAAGGACGACTGACCAATCTTGCAGGGATTCAGCCGTCCCTGTCGGGACTTATGCACATCTAAACCCGCGCACCCAACATTAAAACGTTGGGCTATTGTCGGCCATCCCTCCGGGATGAGGATGGGCAAATCCTGGCGGCATTGGGCTGGACCGTCCGCAGCGCACGCCCGGGCTATAAACATGTCGCCCCTAACGAAGAGGCGAAGACGCGAAGAAAACAGGAAAGGTTGTATGGAAATCATTGCCTCATCTCCTTCCCGTCTTCCCGTCTTCCCTGTTCATCTCCTGCAACCATACATTTAACAGCGGAGACGCTCTTGATCTGCTGCTGCCGTTCCCAACTTACTTGGCCTTGGCCCGAATGGAGCTTCGCCCTTTCCAGGCAGTAAACGTAATCGCACTGGCAGGGCGTCGGCGCGGAGAAGCCATCCGCCCCATTGAGCTGGACCTCGGGCTTGCGGAGGCTTCCTCGACGACCCGGATTGCGAGCCGGATAACCGTGGCCGGTTTTTCGCGGATAAGGGAGGATGTCTTGTCCACCCGCGCCCGCCCAGGCCCCAAATGCGACGCCCCACGCTGGCCCGGCTGCCCGCGCCCCGCCGTTGCCACCCCGCCCCCACTTTTTCACAATTCTGCTCAATTCTGCGGTTGACACCCGCGAGCTGGTTGGCTAATTATTGGAAAAATAGGTGAAAAATCAGCGCGACCGTGAAAAAGCAATTCTCCCTATCACTTGAATCAAACCAGGCCATTTGAAGACCAGAAGGTCTGCCGACTGGGCGAAGCCCGCAAGGCGATTGATCCTTGTTCGGTCATTATCTTCGGGGCGAGCGGGGATTTAACCGCGCGCAAGCTGATCCCAGCGCTTTATCACCTGGAAAAGGAGTCCCAGATGCCGCCGGACTTCCGCATTATCGGGGTGGCCCGGCGCGAGAAGACCGATGCCTCGTGGCGCACGGAGTTGCGCCAGGCGCTGGACCAGTTCTCCCGCACCCAACCGGTGGACGAGGCGGCCTGGCAAAGGTTTTCAGGGCATATTTCTTATTGCCAAGGGGACCTGGCGGAGCTGGCGACCTATCAACGGCTCGAAAAGCAACTCACCGCGCTCGCCAGCGAACCGTTGCGCCACAACCTGCTGTTCTACCTGGCGACCCCGCCCAGCGAATTTGGGCAAACGGTCGAGAAGCTGCACGAGGCTGGCTTGCTGCAGCCGGACACCAACCGCGGCTGGCAGCGTATCGTCATCGAAAAACCGTTTGGCCACGATCTGGAGTCGGCGCGCCATCTCAACCGCGAGCTGACCCGTTTCGCGAGCGAGCAGCAGGTGTTTCGCATTGACCATTACCTGGGCAAGGAGACGGTGCAAAACATCCTGATGTTCCGCTTCTCGAATGCGGTCTTCGAGCGGCTTTGGAACCGGGACGCGATTGACCATGTGGAACTGACCGTCAGCGAGCGGCTCGGCGTTGGTCAGCGCGGCGGCTATTATGAGCAGGCCGGGGCTTTGCGCGACATGGTGCAGAATCATCTGCTACAGGTGCTTTCGCTGGTGGCGATGGAGCCGCCAGTGTCGCTGGTTGCGGAGTCTATCCGGGATGAAAAGGTGAAGCTGCTGCGCTCGATTCGCCCATTGAGCCCAGATGAGGTGATGCGGCAGGTGGTGCGGGGACAATACTTTGCCGGCGCAGTAAACGGCGAATTGCGACCCGGCTATCGCCAGGAGCCCAAAGTGAAGGCGGACTCGAATGTCGAGACTTACGTCGCGCTGAAGCTGTTCATTGACAACTGGCGATGGTCAGGCGTCCCCTGGTATCTGCGGACGGGCAAGAACCTGCCGCTGAGCACCAGCGAGGTACGGGTTCAATTCCGGCCCACGCCACATGTGCTGTTCGCCGCCCAGTGCGGACAGGATTTGGACCCGAATGCACTGGTGCTGCGCCTGCAACCGGACGAAGGGATTTCGTTGCGGTTCAACGGCAAAGTCCCCGGCGCCAGCGTAGCCGTCCGTCCCGTGCGGATGCATTTCAGCTATGATGCCGAATTTGGCGCCTACACACCCGAGGCCTACGAGCGCCTGCTGCTGGAAGCCACCGCCGGCGACGCCACGCTCTTCATCCGTCGGGACGAGGTTGAAACGGCCTGGCAAATCGCAGACAGCATTCGGGCGGCCTGGGGCGATAAGCCGCTGTCAAATCGCGAGTTCTATGCCGCAGGCACCTGGGGGCCCGTGGCCGCCGATGATTTGCTCTCCCAGAACGGCCACGCCTGGCACGAGCCAACCGTGGTGGACAGCGGAAAGAACAAAGTCAACAGCGGGTTGAAACCCAATGGGTAACTACGAACTGCTGAACTTCTCAGACCCCGAAGCGCTGGCGGATGCGGCGGCCGGGGATTGGCTCAGGCAAATAGCCAACGCCAACCGGCAGGGTGCGCCCCATCGAGTCGCGCTTTGCGGCGGCCGGATCGCCCGACGCTTTTTCGCAGCCGCGGCAGCCCGAGCGAAAGCGGAGGTCGTCAGCCTCAAGCAGGTCCATTTCTTTTGGAGCGATGAACGCTGCGTGCCACCGACGGACCCGGAGAGCAATTATGCGTTGGCGCGCGAATACCTGCTGCAGCCATTGGCGATCCCAGCGGACCATATTCATCGCCTGCGAGGCGAGGTAGCGCCCGAGGTGGCTGCCGCCGAAGGCGAGGCTGAGATTCGCCATTACGCCGGGCTGAACGCAGGACAGCAGCCCATCCTGGAATTAGTCTTCCTTGGTCTGGGAGAGGACGGCCACGTGGCTTCGCTCTTTCCCGACGAACCGGAAGCGGCGAGCGCCAGCCAGGGGGTGTTCCGTCCGGTATTGGCGCCCAAACCGCCGCCGCGTCGGATCACCCTGGGATACCCGGCGGTTGCCTCGGCCCGGGAGGTTTGGGTCCTGGCCTCGGGCCCGGGCAAAGCAGAAGCCCTCGGAAAATCCCTGGCGCCGGGCGAGCAAACGCCACTCGCCCGGGTGCTGCGCCTTCGGGAACACACGAAGATCTTTACCGACATCCAGTCAGGCTAATTTTCGAACCGACGATTGGCCGGGAGTGACAGCCCCAAAATCTGAAGCGGATCGCCCGCGTGTTGGGAGATCGTGAGTGGAACATGGCACAACCGCATTTGACCGTGGGTTAGACTTTTTGATGGCTCAAAAAGCTGGAACCCATGATTCAACTAAGCTAACAGGAGACAACAGAGTTACACCCTGTCACAACCTTTGAACAGGGAAGACGGGAAGACAGGGTGACTTTGAACGCCTGAACCTTGAACCTTGAACCTTGAACCTTGAACCTTGAACCTTGAACCTTGAA
>JBAXTC010000039.1:0-20624 GCA_037130375.1 Verrucomicrobiota bacterium
AGGAAAAGTGCGCCGACTGCCGTCGGCGGCTACGATTTTGCAGGTTCTTGAATCGCCCTGAGCGGTGGAAGGGAGCAGACATTGAAGCTCGCTTTCCTGGTCCTGGCGGGGTTGACTTCGCGGAGGTGATTAACCTGTTTTTTATGTCCGGCGACGCGATGATCGAGTGCGAAAGGCTAACCAAACGGTTCGGCCACTTCACTGCCGTTGATCACCTCAGTTTTGCATGAAGCCGCGCGGCGAAGAGCAGAAACTCGCGCGGTTGCGCCTGCGAATCAGCCTGGCGGCCGAAACCATTCTGCGCTCGGGCCATCCCTGGCTGTTTGCTGAGAGCATTCAGGAGCAGAATCGGGAAGGGCGGCTGGGTGAGTTGGCCGTGATTTACGACCGTAAAGACCAGTTTCTCGCCCTGGGATTATTCGATCCCGATTCACCGATTCGCCTGCGAGTGCTGCACGCGGGCAAGCCGCAGGCCGTTGATGACAATTGGTGGTCGGAGCGGCTCGATCAGGCGCTGCGGCTGCGGCAGGGTTTGTTCGATCAACAAACAACCGGGTTGCGCTGGATTAATGGCGAGAGCGACGGCTGGCCTGGCCTGGTGTTGGACCGTTATGACCGGACGTTAGTGCTGAAACTTTACACGGCAGCGTGGCTGCCGCGCCTGGAGGGAAGCACCAGATTATTCGTCGAGCGTTTGTGCCCCGACCGAATCGTCCTCCGGCTCAGTCGCAACCTCCGAGAGGTTGCCGAGAAGCGCTTCAGCAAGGCGGATGGTGATGTCCTGCATGGGCCGCCGCTCGATGGACCGGTCGTTTTTCAGGAAACGGGTTTGCGATTCGAGGCGGACGTGATGCGAGGGCAAAAGACCGGTTTCTTCCTGGACCAGCGCGAAAACCGGCGGCAGGTGGAATTGTTGGCGCGCGGACGGAATGTGCTGAACGCGTTCAGTTTCTCCGGGGGCTTTTCCTTGTACGCCGCACGCGGCGGAGCGCATTCGGTGACGGATCTGGACATCAGCGCCCATGCGCTGGCCAGTTCGAAGCGAAATTTCGCTCTCAATCAGTCAGACGCCGCCGTGGCCTCCTGCCGCCACGAACTTATCCAGAGCGAGGTGTTCCAATGGCTCAGCCAACAGCCAGCGCGCAAGTTTGATTTGATCGTTCTGGATCCGCCGTCGTTCGCGAAGCGGAAAACGGAGAGAGAAGGGGCGGTGCGCGCTTATGGAAGGCTGGCGAAGCTGGGCGCTGAACACCTTGCGCGCGGCGGAATTCTGGTCACCTGCTCGTGTTCAGCTCACGTAGCGGCGGAGGAATTCTTCGCGGCCGTGCGCCAGTCAACCAGGCTGACCGGGCGCGATTTTGACGAATTGCAAACCACCGGCCACGCCCTCGACCATCCCGCAACTTTCAAAGAAGCCCAATATCTGAAGGCAATTTACCTGCGAGAAAGGGGTGTGGAGAAAAAGGGCGATGCAGGATTATAAGAGGAGAGCATTGACGCATCTCCTCACACCATTACTCCGCCAACTCATCAATCCGCGCGCAAACCTGGTCTGCGGCGTCAGAACAAGTTATTCACAAGGATGCCCATGACGCTCAGCGGGCCCTGGTCTTCCAGACCTTCAGTCGCTTTATCCAGTTTCTGCAGTGTCATCTTGGCATTCTTGTAAAACTCCTGGTCGTTGATGAGTTTGCCAACCGTGCCCTGGCCTTGATTCACCTTTTGTAGGATTTCCTTCAGGTTCGTCATCGACGCGGTGGTCTCCCGATACAGGGCGTCATCCTTCACCAGCTTTCCCACGGTGCCTTCGCCGGAGTTGATCTGATCGACGATCTTGCGCGCTTCGGCGACCGTTTGCTTTATCTCGACGGACGTGGACTGCAGGTTGATGACGGCCGCCAGGGCTGAGTTGTAAAGCGTTTCGTCTTTAATGAGTTTGCCCATGGTGCCTTTGCCCTGCGAAATCTGGGAGGAGAGGTCGTAGGAAATCGATTGCAGATTCGTAATGGTGGCAGTGAGCGGGCCTTTGGCGTGCTCCACGAAGTCAATTAGCGGCCCGACGAGGTTGTCAATCTTTACGCCGGTGAAGCTTTTCGTGATGTTCTCGATGTTGCCTGCGACGCTATCCAGTTTTTGCATCATGGCGCTGAGGTCGGCCTGTTCGGCGGTGTCAATCGTCTGGTCGTCTTTCAAAGGCCGGGCGCTCGGAGCGCCAAAATCAATCGCCACGAAATTCTGTCCGAGTAACCCGGTGAATTTGATCGTCGCGATGCTGCCTTCCTTCACGGCATCCTTGCGCACTTTCATCGTGACCCGCACCTTTTTGTTGACCTCGTCCAGCCTGATTCGTTCGACGCGCCCAATCTCAACGCCAGCCATTTTGACGCGGTCCCCTTCCTTAAGCTCCTGGGCGCTGTTGAACAGTGCGTGGATGTGGTAACCGGGCCGGAATAGCTCAACACCACCGACCATTTCCAGAATGATCGCGGCGGCAAGCACCGCCAGGGCAACAAAGAGTCCAAGGCGGGTTTCAAGAGTGTTCTTCATCTTATTTCCTTTCGTTAGCGCTTTCTAAAATCGGCGCGCAAAAACTGTTGAACGAGCGGGTCCGGGTAACGCTTGACTTCGTCGGGCGTGCCGACGGTCAGAATCCGGCCCTGGTCGATGACCGCAATGCGGTCGGCTACCCCGAATGCCAGCTCGCGGTCGTGGGACACGACGAGCGAGGTGACCTGGATGCGCTCCTTCAGGTTGACAATCTCCTCGGCGATAACCACGGCGGACAAAGGGTCCAGCTCGCTGGTCGGTTCGTCGTACAGAATCAACTGGGGTTCAATCACCAGCGCACGGGCAATAGCGACACGCTTTTTCATCCCGCCGGACAGGTCACTGGGCATTTTGTCTTCGGTGCCTTTGAGGCCAACCACCTCGAGCTTTTCGGCGACGATGCGGTCGATTTCCTCGGGCGGTTTGAGGCGATGCTCGGTCAGGTAAAGGCCAACGTTTTCGGCGACCGTCAGGGAGTTGAGGAGGGCGCCCGATTGAAAGACCATGGCCATGCGGTATTGACTCATGACTTCAGGCGACTGGATTGACTGACCGGCAATGAGGATTTCGCCTGCGTCGGGCACCTCCAGCCCGATGAGGTGCTTGAGCAGGACAGTCTTGCCACTGCCGCTGGGGCCCATGATGACGAATATCTCGCCGGGCTGGACATCAAAGTCGAGACCGCGCAGCACCTCCTGGCCGTCAAAGGATTTGCGCAGCCCGCGCACTTGGACGCTGACGCCCTGCTGATGGGAGGGGTGATCGGTCATCACTTGATCAGGATCCGGGTCAGGAAGTAGTCACAGATGACGATCAACACGATGGAGTTGACGACAGCCTTGGTGACTGAGCGGCCGATACCGCGCGGCCCCCCCCGAGTAATCAGCCCCTGGTGGCAGGAGACCACGGCGATGACGAGCGCGAAAATAAAGCTCTTGAAAATGCCATTCGCGACGTCTTGAACATCCACTGTGTCACGGAGAGCAGAAAAAAAGGCGGGGAACGAGATGGCGATGTGGTCATTGGCCACACACACAAATCCGCCCCCAAGCCAACCCACGAGGATAGCGAAGGTCACCAGCAGCGGAAGGGCGACGGCGATCGCCACCAGACGCGGCAGCACCAGATAATGGATCGGGTTGATGTTCATCGTGCGCAGGGCATCGATTTCCTGATAAACGCGCATCGAGCCGATTTCGGCAGCCATGGCGGAGCCAATCCGGCCAGCAATGAGAATGGACATCATCACGGGAGCCAATTCCTTGCAGATGGAAAAGCCGACGACCCCGCCAACGTAACTGCCCAAGCCGCGCTCGACGAGCAGCGGGCCGGTCTGGAGCGCGATGACACCGCCGATGAAAAACGAAAGGATGCAGACCATCAGCAGGCTGGCGTTGCCAATCTCGAAGAACTGGTCAATCACCTTCTGACGCTGGCGCCAAGTCAGTGGCAGCGACAGGAGCGTGCGCCAAAACAGAACCACCATCTCTCCGACATTTTGAAACATGGCGCGCGCTAGTCAGTTAAAAGAGTGAACGAGGCAAAAGGGCCAAATGAGCTAAACCGGCAGGGCCAGAGCCGCCCGCAACACCTGCGAACTCCGCAAACAAATGCGGCGACGGAGAGGGATGCCGGTCATGGAACACGCCGACTGGAGATCAAAACTCCATTTCGGTGCTATTCGCTGATAGCCATGAACGATGTTCGTCATCGGTGGTTTGCCTGTTTTCTGCGGTTTACAGTCGCGTTATATTCCAATACTGCGTAATCATGCCTATACTGTGCTTCCGAGCCAATTACTTTCTTAGCGGTATATAAAACAGCCGCCGGCGTGTGCCATCCACATCGGATTGAGACTGGAAAAGGCCGAAGCAGAGCGAGGTTTTCTTCGACACAGGATTGGTTTCTCTCCGGTATAGATTCCAGAGCAGCGATTGGCTGGCGGCGCCTGTTTTTGGATTGTTCTCGGAACGCCAAACCGACCAGAGCGGAGAATAATCGCGTTCAATGCTTTTGTTGTTGGGCAAGTAGGGCTCCAACGGGGCCAGAATTTGCAGGCGGCTGTTTCCGCTGAAATCGCGCCGGTAGGTGTAGAGCGGCCAGAAATCCGTCCGATGCTGCGCGCCGCCGGTCTCGGTATTCTTCTCGGTGATGTCTGAGTAGAGGAAAAAGCAAATCCGCGTACGCGTGCGATCTGCGGGGGGGGCATGAACGCGGTTGAACTTATAGACCGGCCAAAGATAGAAATCGCTTTCGAGGTAGGCGCTATGCGCGCGGCCGAACAGCGGAAATACGCGCGTGGCGGTCTTGCCTTGGCCGCGGGCTATGATGATGAAAGGCCAGGGCACTTCCCATTCACGATATTGCTTCTCACGGTCATCGATGCGGGAGAAAAACGGCCAGAGCACCGTGGTGGAGTCGCGTTGGGGCGAACGCAGAAGGTTGTAGGCGGGAATAGAGCCTTGCATCCACTGCGGGTTGGCGGTGCCGATGCCCGCTTTTTGCTCGAAGAACAACGGCCAGAGCAGGAAGAACTTGTCGTGTCCGCCGATGGTTTGGACATCATTGAAGCCATTGGTCTGGGTGGTGATACCCTTGTGCTCGCGTCCGGCCAGCGGCCAGAGTTGCCAACCGCGCAAGTCCTCGCCGTGCCGGAGATGAAACAAGGGGTATAAATAATTGTCGGTGACGACGTCCGCTTTGCGCGTTTGAACATAAAGGGGGAACATCACGAACGAGATTTCGTCACGGAACAGGCGGTTCTTGATGTGCCCATAAAAGGGAAGAATCGTCGTGTAGTTCTCACTTGGATCGGAGGAGCGCTGCTGGAAATAAAAAGGGAAGAGCGTCAACCGCCGCCGGGTGTCCTCATGCTGGGTTGGGCCACTGCCGACGCTCAGGAGTTGAAAGACGTGCCAGCGATACTGGTCCCCGAAGCGATCGTAGGTCACGAGCGGGTAAAGGAGATCGAATTCCTCCGATTCCGTGGCCGGATCTTGAGTATGCGTGAACAGGGGCGGCACGCCCCAACTGCGCTGCGTTTCTTTCTGCTCCGAGTAGAAAAACGGGCCTAGTGCCTCAGTGCGCTGGCCGAGCGTAAGTGTTAAGTCAAACTCATCGAACAACAGACCAGCATTCGAGAAATCAGCGCTTCGGACTTGAGATGGGAGGCTAAGCAGAAAACCGAAGCAACACAGAAAAATGCGGGTCATAATTGCCCAGCATGCTGTTTTTTGTCGAACCTGGACCATGATTTTGCCAAATATCATTTTAACGGTAACGGAGCATTCAAGAGTAAAAAGTGGCTTCTGCAGCCTGAAATCGAGAGCAATAACGTTAACGCTTCGATCTTCCTGCCGAGCAATTCTCTCTTAACATAATTATTGACATTAACCGGCATTTCTTTAAAATTGCTACATTGACTTGAGGTTTTTACCTCGGTTCCTCCCGACCCAGTGTCGATCGTGCATTGTCGACACTGGGTTGTTCTTTTTGTACAGTTCGGCGCATCAAGAGATTCAAAAGTGCCGGCAAGAGCGTTAATCCGGCGATCATACAGGTGGCCAACCCGGCAGTCATAACACACCCCAAACTCTTTATCCCCTGGTGCCTGGCCAGAATCAAGCTGCCGAAACCCGCCATTGCCGTCAACCCGGAGACAAGCACGGCCTTGCCAGTGCTGCGCGCCAGGATATTGGGGGTTTGCTCCTCGGCAAAGCGATTGAGAATGTGAATGCCATTGGTCACCCCGATGCCGATGACGAGTGGCAGGGTCATAATATTTGCCGGGTTGAGAGGGACATGGAACCACCCCATCAATCCGCCCAGCCAAAGAGAGCCAACCGCTACGGGAACGAGGGTCAGCACGACCGAAACGAGGCTGCGGAAATGGAAGAAGACCAGAATGGCGATGGCGCCAAGGGAGTACCAGGCCGCTTGCTCGTAACTGCTCTTGAGCAGGTCGGTGTAATGGTAAAGCTGAACGGGAGTCCCGGTAGCGTTTGGATCCACCTTCTCCAATTGCTCGAGGAACTCTTTTTGGTTCTCCCGCTGCCAAACATCTTTCTTTGGATTTACCATCAGCAGATACTTCCCGGTCACCCCGACGAACCGGTCGTGCAGCGTGGCCGGCAAATCCTCGACCCGCAAGGGAGCACGGTCGTCCTGGGTTTGCAGGACGTGAAAGGTCTCGCGCACGTCGTCAAAAAGGGCACGCTGGAATTCAGCCAACTTGAGAGAATTGGACTCGACCCTGGCGGAGTTGCCGCGGAACATCTCCTTGCGCAAATCCTCAATCGCCTCGTACAAGGACGCGAGTTGCTTGCTCAAAACCGGATCCTCCTGCTGGACCTTTTCCAACGCCATGCCGAGGAAGCCGGAGGTCGAGTAGAGGATGCGGCTCAGTGTCGGAAGGTCAACGGGGTTGGGATCAGGATCATCGAAACGAAGGGAACTAAGCTCCTGCTTAAGCCCACCAATCATGGCGAGCTTGCGGGTCTGGTCTTCCACCAGGTATTTGGTCATGGAATCCACCCCGGCAACGGCCGGGAGGTTGGTAAGCTGTTGCTCGAGCGCGACGGCGTGTTGCAAGTTCGTCGCGATAACGGCCGCGTAGAGCACGGACTTGGGGGCGGAGTTGGTCTCGTTAGGGATGGTGTTGGTCGCCGAAATGAGGTCCTTTTCAAACTCGACTGCCGGCAAGCCTGCGCTCTGCATGTTCAACAGGTTATAGTCGAAATAGACCTTGCTGAGTTGTGTCGCCGCCAAGGCGCAGAGCATCAAAGTGATGCCCATGACGAGTCTCGGCCGCTGAAGCCAGAGATTCTCGATTTGCGCCCGTTTTTCTCCCAGGCCAGCCTGCTGATGATCGACCACATTCTGGCCGCCGCGCAGGAGCAGGACCGGCAGCATGGTGATCATCGGGACGAGGCAGATGAGCAGGCCGCCGCCGCAGATGATGCCCATTTCCTGAATACCTCTAAAGCTGGTCAGTCCCATGGCTAGAAAGGCGCCGGCGGTCGTGAGCGCGCCGGTGAAGATGCCCTGGCCGGTAAACACCATGGCCTTCGTCAAGGCGGCTTCCTCGCTCTTGCCACGGCGCAATTCCTCTTCGTAGCGTGAAATGAGATGCACCCCGTAGTCGATGGCCAGCCCAATCAGAATGGGAACGAAGGTAATCGTCAGGATATTCAGGTGGCCGACCGTGAAGGTCGCAAAAGCCAGCGTGTAGGCCAGACCGACCAGCAAACAAATCGTGGCTTTCACCGGCCGACCGGTTTCCTGGTAACCGTAGATGAAGATCAGGGCGCAGAGCACGAGCGACACAATGGCAGCCACGGTTGTGTCCTTTTGCGATTGGGCCATTTCGTCCAACTCCAACACCGGCTCGCCAGTGAGGCCGACGTTAAGACCCGGAACCTCGACCTTGGTCTCCGCCACCAACTGGCGTATGCGCGCCACGGCAGCATCATTGAGGTCCTCGGTTGGGGCCTGGGTGGTGACCAGGTAGATGCGCCCGCCGCCGAAGGTGATGTACATCTGCTGTTCGGCCTCCTGGCCGGCATCGAAGAGCGCGGTGATTCCAGGCGACGGGGGAGTGCCCGGGCGAAGCAAACTGTCTTTGGCCTGCCGCACGATGCGCTCGAGTGCCGGGAGCGCTTTGACGAGCGACTCGTTCTCAGCGTTGGTTTCCCGTTTGGCAGTCCGGAACTGCGCGCAGACCATGCTGAAGAGCGAGACGAGATTTGTCGTGCGGGTGAATTGGGCGATGAACGGGCGGTAATCCTTAAGCGTCTTGCTCAGCTCGCCCAAATCCTTTTCGGGGACGAACAACAGAGCCTTGGAACCCATGATCTTGAGATCCCCCTTGTAAAAAACATCGTGGAACAGCTTGGGCTCGGCCTCCAGCTTCGCGCCCAACCGCTCGACGAATTGGCGGTTCTTCTCGTGGTTTTCGCTTTCGACCACCACCACCAGGTCGTCTTGCGTCGGAAACTCTTGCTTGAAGCGGAGAAAGTTCTGGTGGTATTTCTTGTTCGAGCCTACCAGGTTGTCGCGGCTGGTGTCGAATTGGAGGTATTTGACCGTGTAAACCACGCAGAGCCCGCACAGCACCAACTGGGGATAAAGAAACAGGGGCCGATGGCGAAAAATGGCCCCGGCCAGCCAACCCAGAACTCGGGCAACAAAGCTGTCATCGCTCAGCGGCTTTATCTTCATCAGCGCGACGGCCTGTCTAAGAGAGCAACGGACTCTTAATCGGGAAGTTCCGCATTCGAATACACTTCCTTTACATCGTCATGATCTTCCAGCGCGTCGATAAGTCTGTTCACCGCAACGACCGTCTGATCTCCGGTCAATGGCACAGTAACTGTCGCCAACTGCGTCACCTCGGCCACCGCCGGCTTGATGCCTTTTGACTCGATTTGCTTGTGGATAGCCTCGAAATGCGCCGGGTCCGTGATGATCTCATACCCTTGCGGCTCGGCTTTGAAATCCTCCGCGCCCGCCTCCAGCGCCACTTCCATCAACTGGTCTTCGTTCGCCGCCTCGCGCGGAATGATGATCTGTCCTTTGCGATGAAACAGCCTCGTCACCGAGCCGGCGGTGGCAATGCTCCCGCCATTCTTGGTCACAATACTCCGGATTTCCGACGCCGTCCGATTACGGTTGTCCGTGCTCACCTCCACCAGCACGGCTACGCCGTGCGGCCCGTATATCTCGTAAGTCAGATCCTCGAAATTCGCCGTCTCGCCGCCGCCCGTCCCCTTTTTGAGCGCTCGCTCGATGTTATCATTGGGCATGTTTGCGCCGCGGCATTTGAGCAGCACCATGCGCAACCGCGGATTCATGTTTGGATCACCGCCGCCCAGCTTGGCGGCAATGGTGATTTCTTTGCTTAACTTGGAAAAGATCTTCCCGCGTTTCGCATCGATTGCCCCTTTGAAGTGCTTTACTTTTGCCCACTTGCTATGTCCGGCCATTCGCTTGGTTGAGAATTGAGGGTTGAGAGCTGCAGGTTAAGGATGAAAGTCCAAAACCAGTGCAACCCCGCTGTAATCATTAATCATGTAACGGTGAAACTCATATAACCCGCCTAACTGCCTTGTTCCACATACACCGCCGTGCCGTAGCACAGAACTTCGGTGATGCCCGCCGCCAGCTCCGTGGCGTCGTAACGCACACCGATGACGGCATTGGCACCCAACTGCCCGGCATGGGTAATCATCTCGTTGAACGCTTCCTGCCGCGTCCGCTCGCAAAGCGACGTGTAGAGCGAGATGTTCCCGCCAAACAAACTTTGAATATTCGCGCCAATGTTGCCGACAATTGACCGGGACCGGACAATGATGCCCCGCACCACGCCAAACGATTTGACTACCCGGTAGCCGGGCAGTTCAAAGGTCGTCGTCGTCAAAGGATGTGTCTGGCTCATAACTAACGGGATTGAACACGACTTTGTGCCCGAGAAAAAGGCTAATCTTTGGAATTGGAATGAAACGGTTCAGCGAGATGCGTCTTTTCTGGAAGACCGACCGGGTTTCTCTCAAACTCCAGCGGATGAATTCACTCGATGGACAGCTCGATACGTTTCTGCGCAAGAAGCCGACGATCGGCAAGAGCGTCTTTGTCGCCCAAGGCGCGGTCGTCCTGGGCGACGTTACCCTGGGCGATTACGCCAGCGTGTGGTTCAACGCGGTGGTTAGGGGCGACCTCAATCGCATCACGGTCGGTCACCACACGAACATCCAGGACAACGCGGTTTTGCACTTGGCGGACGAATGGCCGTGCCTGCTCGGCAATTATGTCACCGTTGGCCACGCCGCCATCGTGCATGCATGCACGATTGGGGACGAGTCGCTGGTTGGAATGGGCGCCACCATTCTGGATGGCGCCGTCGTTGGCGATCAGTCGTTGATCGGCGCGAATGCGCTGGTCACACAGGGCCAGCAGATTCCCGCCGGCTCGCTGGTGCTGGGCGCTCCGGCACAAATAGTGCGCCCTCTGACACCACAGGAAAGGGCGGCATTGAAAGCGCTCGCCGAGAAATACGTCCGCGTGGCCGCCTACTATTTGAAACACGGGGCTGCTATTCACCAACTCGCTTCCACTGAGTGTTGAAGTGTTCGACTTATGATAGTTGAAGCTGATCTGACGGTGAAGCCTGCCTGGGTGGAGCGGGGTCGGGGATCCGACTGGGAGTGAACCCCGCAAACGAGTAGTGCGGAAAGGGACTTCAAGGTTCCAGTTTGTTCCAGTTTGCCGCAAACTGGAACAAACTGGAACCTTGATGGGTGCCGGACGCTCTTATCTCCTTTCGGGATGGCTGCTTTTTTTAGCGTTTTTAGCGTGTTTAGCGGAGGGGGATTTGAGGGTTGTCTTTTGACCGGTAAACGCTATCCACCACAAAGAGCGGCCGCCCGCGCGTTTGTTCGTGCATGCGTCCCAAGTACTGGCCAATGATGCCCAGAACAAAGAGCTGGACGCTGCCGAGCACCGTTATGACGATCATCAGGCTGGTCCAGCCCTGCGGAGTCTGGCCGACGTTCCACCTCGAATAAAGCGCATAAACGATTAGCACCAGTCCAGCGGCGGCGAACAGCAACCCGGCATAACTGGCCAGCGCCAGCGGCCGCGTCGAAGACGCCACGACACCATCCAAAGCCAGGCGAAGCAGGCGGCTCAAAGAATACTTGGTCACGCCGGCAAACCGCTTGTCGCGATCATACAGAAACGGCACCTGGCGGAATCCAACCCAACTCACCATCCCGCGAAGAAAACGATGGCGCTCGGGCATTTGCAAAATGATCTCCAGGACGCGACGGGAGATGAGCCGGAAATCGCCACTGTCGAGCTGAATAGGTTGCTCGGATAACCGACAGAGCACGCGGTAAAACACCGCGCAGGCCAATCGCTTCATCGCCTCGTCACCGGGCCGGCTGCGCCGCTGAGCATAAACCACGTCGGATCCCTGATCCATCAAGGTCAGCATTTGGGGCAGCAACTCGGGCGGATCCTGCAAATCCGCGTCCATGATCAGCACACGGTCGCCAGCGCAATAGTGCAAGCCGGCTGAGAGGGCCAGTTGGTGTCCGTGATTGCGAGAAAGGTTGACGACCACCAGCGCAGGATCGCGCTGCGCGAACTGAAGCATTTGCCCCAGGGTGTCATCGATCGAGCCATCGTTCACCAGCACGATCTCGTAACTCTTTTGCATGGCCTCGGCCACCGCCTTGATGCGGCGATAGGTTTCCGGCAGGACCGCCCCCTCGTTGTAACAGGGTAGCAGGAATGTCAGGTAAGGACGCTCGCGCCCGCCGGAAGAAACGTCAGATGAATCTGCCATAACATCCGTGGTAAAGTTCTCAACCCGGCGACGGCTCGAATTGTAGTTCGTAGAGCTTGCGGTAAATGCCGCCCTTTTGAATCAGTTCTCCGTGCGTGCCGGTTTCCACGATTCGGCCGCCATCCATTACCACGATGCGGTCCGCCCTTTGAATAGTTGAGAGCCGGTGCGCGATGCAGATGGTGGTGCGCCCCTGCATAAGCTCTTCCAGTGCGGCCTGGACCGCCCGTTCGGACTCCGTATCGAGCGAGCTGGTTGCTTCGTCAAGAAGCAGGATTGGCGCATTCTTCAGAATTGCCCGGGCGATGGCGATGCGCTGGCGCTGCCCGCCGGAGATCAACACCCCCTTCTCGCCCACCACCGTGTCGAAACCTTTGTTCTTCTCCATGATGAAGTCGTAGGCGTAGGCGTGCCTGGCCGCTTCCTCGATTTGGACCCGCGTAGCCCCTGGCCGACCCAGTTCGATATTTCGCGCAATCGTTTGGTTGAACAGAATCGTTTCCTGGGTGACAACCGCGATTTGGTTGCGGAGATCCGTCGTGGTTACCTCGCGAATATCGGTTCCCCCGATGCGAATGGCCCCGCGTTGCGGATCGTAGAAACGCAGGAGAAGATTGGTCATGGTCGTTTTGCCCGAACCACTGGCGCCGACGAGAGCAACCAGGTGACCCGGCTCCACCGTCAGGTTGATGTTCTGAAGAACCGGGTTGTCTCCGTAAGAAAAAGCCACCGATTCAAAGCGAACTTCCGCCCCCGCCGCCCGAAGCGGCTTGGGGGAGACTGGTTCGGGAATGTTGGTGGTGGAGGCCAGCAAGGCGAACACCTTCTCGCTGGCCGCCCGGCCTTGTTCCAGAGTGTTGTGCAGCCGGGTAAGATTCTTGAGCGGACGATACATCGTGAAGATGGAAAGTATGACCGCCAGGAAATCGGCCGACCGGGGACGGTCCCCCTGGTGGGAAACGAGATAAATCAAAACCAATGAAATCCCAATCGCCCCGACAAATTCCAACAGTGGGCCGGGTGTCTCCACAGATCGCACGATCCGCATGTAATGGCCAATGAACTTTCCGGACGTGGTCCTGAACTGGTCCGCGACGGTTTTCTGCAGGTTGTAGGCCCGAACAATGCGGTTGCCGCTGAATGCTTCAGACATAACGCCGCTCAGCTCGGCAACATGAGTCTGCAGCGCCCGGCTGGACCGACGCACCTTCCGGCCATAAACCACGATAGGAACCATGCATATCGGCATGACCACCAGCGAAATTAACGTCAGCTTGGTGTAATTCCACGTCAGATACGCCAGCAGGCTGACGAGTGTCACCGGGTCTTTGACAATGACGGTCGTCGCGTTGCTGATGATCCCCTGCAGGGTGCCGGTGTCGCTCATAACCCGCGCCATCAACTCGCCCGTGCTCGTGCGGTTGAAAAACCCGGCCGATAAATTCATAATATGCTCGAACAAACGGCTGCGCAGGTCGTTGATTGAGCGGATGGACACCCATTGGAGCAGATAAACGTTCAGATAGGAAAACAACCCGCGCAGCATGATTACCGCCGGAATGAGCGCCACCAGTGCCACAATAGCCCACGGATGGGTCTTGACGCCGCTGTTCAATGCCTGCTGTGCGGCGGAAGCCCATTCCCCCACGAATTCCGGCAGCCAGTTCGATCTAGCCCCCAAAGGAGATGCGAGATTGCTGGAAATCTCGCGCGGGTAAGCATCTTCCAACAGCAACCGGTTCAGCCTGATCAGCTTCTCGCCCTGTGGATTTTCGGCAGCCAAAAGTTGGGTCTCGGCCGTCAGTTTCACCGCGGCGAAGCGCTGCGGGTCATAGAGGAAGTCGCACTGCAGAAGATGGTTCAAGCGCTCCACCAGGACGGCGGGCGGCTGATTCGAGGCAGCAGCAGCGCTGGTCACTATCTGCCGGTCTTCGGTCGAGAAATGGCTCCAGACAAACTGGGACACCGGTTCAGCCTGGGCGCTCAGTGTCGCGACCAGAACAGGAACATCCCGAAATGATTTCCTGGAGAGGAGCGACGAGGCCGTATCCGCCGACGGAAATATCAAGCCGTAAACAAACGCGATCGTTGCGATCATCAGCGGCTCAATCAGTCCCCCAATGATCCCGGTCAGGATAGCCAGAAGCAGCCGTCCTCGATACGGCCGGGTCAGGTTCCAGAGCTTGTGCAGAAAATCGATCATGTCTCTGGCTCAAGTATGCCGTCCCTGTGCTGGCGACGCGAGCAGTTTGTCTGGAACTCCTACATCTGCTCGAGCGTCTCGATCCCCAACACCGCCAAACCCTGCCGCAAGACCCGCGCCGTCAGGTCGCAGAGAACCAGGCGGCTGGCGCGCTGTTCGGCCTCGGACTTTAGCACCGGACAGTTCTCGTAGAAACTCGTGAACCGACCGGCCAGTTCATACAGATAATTACACAGGAAATTGGGCCGGTATTCCTCAGCCGCCGCGTCCAGAACCAGACCGAAATTGAGCAAATGCCTGCCCAACACCACCTCCTCCGGCGCACTGAGCCGCAGCTCCATACCTCGGACTTCGGACTTCGGACTTTGGTTTCCTGTCTCCTGACTTTCGCCTTTGCGGAAAATGCTTCGAATGCGGGCGTAGGCGTATTGCAAGTAGGGCGCGGTGTTTCCATTCAGCGCCAGCATTTTGTCCCAACTGAACACGTAATCGCTTTGCCGATTGGGCAACAGGTCGGCGTACTTGACTGCGGAGATTCCCACCACCCGCGCGATCTCCCGCCGCTCTGACTCGGACAAATCTGGGCTTTTCCCGGTGACCAGCTTGAAGGCGCGCTCCTCGGCTTCGTCGAGTAACTCTGCCAGCCGGATGGTTTCGCCGGAGCGCGTCTTGAACGGCGTGCCATCTTCCCCCAGGATCGAGCCGAACCAAACATGGGCCAGTTTTACTTTCGTCTCCGGATGCCAGCGGCTGAAGGACGCAAATAACTGTCGGAAATGCAATTGCTGGCGGCCGTCGGTGACGTAGATGACCTCATCGGCGCTCCAGCTTTCGATTCGATGCGTCAGAGTGGCCAGATCCGTAGTGGCGTAATTGAAGCCACCGTCGTTCTTCTGCACAATGAACGGATTGGGAACCCACTCGCCTTCTTTATGAATGAGAAACGGGTCTTCCTTGGCCGGGACCGAGCCATCAGACAGGATGGCCTTGGCCCCGCGACTCACGGTGGCAATCTCACGTTGCATCAACTCCTCCACCACGGCCCGGAGGCGGGGCTGGTAAAAGCTCTCGCCCAGCGTGTGGTCAAACTCAACGCCCAGCCGGCGGTAAATGCTTTCAAACTGAACTTGCGAGAGACAAATCATGTCGCGCCAAACCCCCAGGTTTTCCACATCCCCCGACTGCAACTTCACCAGCTCAGCGCGGGCGCGATCGAGGGTGGCCGGTTCAAAACCGGGCTTTTCCGGATGGCACTGCGCGCTGATGGCCTTGTAGATACGCTCCATCTCCGCGAGCGGATCGGCCTCGAGCCTCGCCGGATCCAGCAAGGTTTTCCACCCCACCAACAGCATCCCAAACTGCGTGCCCCAATCGCCGAGATGATTGTCGGTGATGACCCGATGCCCCAACAGCCGCAGCGTGCGCGCCAACGAATCGCCCAGAATTGTCGAGCGAATATGTCCAACGTGCATCGGCTTGGCGACGTTGGGCGAGCTGAAATCGACAACGACGGTTCTCGGCTGTGAGGTTTTCTCGAAAAACAGGTGTTCGCCCCTCGCCGCCGACTCTAATGCCTGCGCCAGGGCCGATGCCTTGAGCCGAAAATTCAAAAAGCCGGCCCCCGCAATCTCCACTTTCTCGCACCAATCGCCCACCTCGAGCTTCGCAACCACATCGGTGGCCAACTGGCGCGGGTTGAGCTTCCGCGCCTTGGCCAGAGCCATCAGCGCGTTACTCTGATAATCGCCGAATTTCGGGTCCGGGCATGGCCGGACCAGGACCGTGGAAATGTCTGCATCCGGCAAAACCGCTTTCACGGCCGTTTGCAAACGAAGCTCAATGCATTTGTGGGGTAACACAGCCAAAGAAGTTACAGAAGTTGCATGGTTACACTATTACTATTCCAAAGGTTCGGGCGGGCTTTCTATGGAACCATAGATCCCTGCAATGCTCTAGCGAACCTATTTTTGCCCCTGGCCGCGGATAATTCGCAGCATGGCCTCGGCGTCCGGCGCCTGCTCCAGAGCTTGGCGAAACTCCGCTTTGTGCAGCAGTTTGGCAATGTTGGCCAGCGTGTGCAGATGCTTTTGGAACTGCCCCTGCGGAACCAGGAAGAGCATGACCAGGTTCACGGGCTGATTGTCCAACGCGTCGAAGCTGACGCCTTTGCGCGAGCGGCCCAGCGAGCCAACCACTTCATTGATCAGGTCCGTCGAAGCGTGCGGGATACCGATGCCAAACCCGATGCCAGTGCTCATGGAGGATTCGCGTTTCTTAACCACCGCCGCGATTGCTTCCCGGTGTTGAGCGCTGATTTTGCCGGTCGTTACCAAGTTATCAATCAACTCATCAATCGCATCCCAGCGGTTAGTGGCCCGCAGGTCAGTGATGATTTGCTCTCTGCTCAGAATGTCGCCTAAATCCATAGCGTCGAAATCTGTCCGTTCCGCTATTTCGCCCGAAGTCCGCCACGAATTCAAGCCGAATCTGCTGCTCATTCGACTTCATTTAACGATTTGTCAGCACTCTGCCCACTGCCTGCACTGCCTCGACTGTGCCGCTCGCCCACCAACCCAGCGCCGTAACCACACCCACCTTGGCCGTTAACAGGGGAATTCCCACCAAAATCACCGCCACGTTCCCCAAAAAGATAATCACGGCGGAAAACATGTAACCCTCGCTGCTGATGTCGGTCTGGCTGCTCTTCAAAATATGCCAGTTGAGCGTTATATGAAAGGCGTAGGCAGAGCCCAGCAGCAGGTGAAACCAGACAACGTAAGGTTGCCAATCCCAAATTAAATGGCCGGCGACGAATACCAGAACCACCAGGATGGCGTACAGGGGGAAAAAGTAAGGAGCCAGTGCAATCACAAAATTGCTCTTGGACACCACCACATGCCCGCCTTTAGCTGAAGCCTTGAACTTCCTGACTCTCCCGCCCAGCAACCAAGTCCACAACACGTGGGTCAGTTCGTGGCCAAATACATAAACCCACATCGGCTTTGGCAACATCAGATAAATGACCACCCAGCAGCCTGCCCCCGACAGAAATGCCACCCAAATAGTGTCCGCGCTGCCGCTCTCCCGCAGCACCATCCTCAAGGCCGAGACCGCCCCGATGCATAGGGGCAGCAACAGGATTGCAACGATGGACTTGCACCATTTTGGCACATCGAAATTATTCCGAAGCCCCTCCCCCATCGCCAGCGAATTCAACCACCGAAAACTCTGCAACGCAGAGGACTCGCTTGCCTGGGTGTCCCTTGACCAACAAGAATCTCTACCGACTGCCCGGCTTGACGGGCGGAATGACGGCGAGGTCCGGGGGCAGATTGGCGGGATCGAAGGTCTCAACCTGCAAGGACATCAAGCTGAACGTCGCCACCCCAAACTGGACTGTGCCGCCGGAACGGTCCACCGCCATAGCGATGCCAACCACTTGTCCGGCGTGCGCCCGCACGATGTCAATGGTTTCCTGGACCCGGCCGCCTTTGGTCACGACGTCCTCTACGATCAGGATTCTCTCGCCGGGCGAGATCTTGAACCCGCGTCGGAGAACCAGTTTGCCTTCGTCCTTCTCGACGAAGATAAACCGAAGGGCAAGCTGCCGGGCCACTTCCTGGCCGAGCACCAGTCCGCCCAGGGCTGGCGAGACCACGGTGACCGGGTTGAGCGAACGCACTTTGTCCGCCAGTTCTCCGCCGAGTTTCTCCACGACGGGCATTTGTTGCAGAGCCAACGCACATTGAAAATACTGTCGGCTGTGCAATCCACTGCGGAGCACGAAATGGCCCTCCAACAGCGCGCCGCTCTCGCGGAAAATCTGCAGCACTTCGCTCTCGGTCATGGAACGAGGATAAGGTGGCCAGCAGCGGATGACAAGCGCCGAAAGCCCATTGACGTGGCGAAGGCGAAGCGCAAGATATAGCCAAAATGAACAGTTGGCCCTCGCAGAGAATGCGCACGATCGAGGCGGAGGACTACGAGGCATTGAGCCGCCGGGCTGCGGATATCATCGTCGCGGAGTTGAAGCGCAAACCGGATTTGCTGCTGTGCGCCTCTGCCGGCAGCACCCCCACCGGCGCCTACAACCGCCTGGCGGCTCGTCACGCCCGCCAGCCCGGGCTCTTCCAGAGGCTGCGGGTGCTGCAGATTGACGAGTGGGGCGGGCTGGAGCGGGGAAACCCGGCTTGTTGCGAGATGGACCTCGAGAGAAAGTTGCTGCGACCACTCCGCATCGGCCCGAACCGCCACGTTGGGTTCGTGACTGACGCGGCTGATCCGGAACACGAGTGCGCGCGCATCGCGCGGTGGCTCGAAGCCAATGGCCCCATTGACCTGTGTATCCTTGGTCTCGGAACCAATGGCCATGTGGCTATGATTGAACCGGCCCAAACCATCACGCCCCGTTCACACGTCGCCAAACTCGCGAAGAGTTCGCTCAAGCACCCTCTGCTCATAGACATGAAACCCAAACCACGTTATGGGCTGACTCTCGGCTTAGGTGACATCCTGCGCTCGCGAAGAATCATCCTCCTCGTCAATGGCGCTCACAAGCGCGCCAGTCTCGCCCGCTTGCTGCAACCACGCATCACAACGCGGTTTCCGGCCTCGTTCCTCTGGCTGCACCCCGCGGTCACAGTATTGTATGACCGAGACGCAGCGGGAAGCCTGCCCGCACCCTCATGACCACAACCCACAAAGCCATCGGCATCGACATCGGCGGCACCAAAGTTGCAATTGGCGCCGTGGAAGGAGACGGCTGCATTCGCTGCCAGGTTTCCCTCGAGACCAAACCTGAGGCCGGCTTCGCCAGCGCCCTGTCCCGAATCGGCCGCGCCATAGACGACCTCCTGGCCAAGGCCGGCTGGCCGCCAAGCCAACTCCGCGGAATCGGCATCGGCTGCACCGGACCGGTGAATCCCTTCCGCGGCACCATTCATAATCCCTACACGCTGCCGACTTGGGACAACGCCGACATCGTCACTCCGCTGCGCGAACGCTTTGGCGTGCCTGTCCGATTGGAAAACGACGCGGACGCCGCACTGCTGGGAGAATGCTTCGCTGGCGCGGGCCGCGGGTTGGACCCCGTGGTCATGCTGACCTATGGAACCGGGATCGGCGGCGCCGTGATGGTCAACGGACGTCTCTGGCGCGGCGTAGCCGGCGAACATCCCGAACTCGGACACATCCCCGTCGCCGCCAACGGCCCGCCTTGTTACTGCGGCCGGGCCGGTTGCCTGGAAGCCATGGCCTCGGGCACCGCCATCGGCGCCGCTGCGCGAAAGGCCGGTTTCCCGGATTCTCGCGCCGTGTTTGCCGCCGCGGCAAATGGGGACGCCAAGGCAGGTGATGTCGTGGACGGCGCTCTCCAGGCGACCGGCGTTGCCGCCTGGACCATCGTGCATGCCTATTTGCCTCAGCGCATCATCCTGGGCGGCGGCATCATGGATGAACACTACGAGCTGTTTGCGGCGGTCATCCGTAAGAATATTGAGGCGGCAACTCAGGCGCCGCGGGGACAGATCAGTGTTGCCAAGGCCGCCCTGGGGAACCACGCTGGTTTGGTCGGCGGAGCCAGCCTGGCGTTTGCCAAGCCGGAATCTTCCCCGTCTGACACCATGAAGCCACAATGAAAACGAGCGAAAACCATTGCCAACATAGGCCAGCGGGCAATCTTGAGGGCCTGCAGATTAACGCCCGGGCCAGTTGGTGTAAGGCTCGTAGGTCCAATTATCGCTAGGCCACTTGAAGCTGTTAACACTGCAGTCGTAGCGCAGAGCCACATCCTTGATGTTGGTGGATTTCCACGTGAACGTTGGCATACTAGTGACCCAGCCACTGTACAAGTGCCGGTGCCAGGGACATGCCCCCACGATAAAGCGGCTCTTCCACAGGCTGATCTGATCCCTGAGCCAGATTTTGCCGTCACTCGTGGTTTGTTCCCAAGGCCCCATGTGGTAAGCATAACTGGTCGTAAAAGTATTGGTCGCGCCGAAATACTCCCATCCTAAATCAATCGGAATCTTCCCCTTGGTGCGGTCCGAAGCGCAGACGAATACATTCGTATTCCCCAGGTACCCCTTCGACTCGAGGTATTGGGTCTTGCCGCCAGGATATCCATAAGTGTCTGGACCCGGATTGACAAGGTAGAGAGGCGGCCGATCATTTTGATCCTGGCGATATAATTGGATGCCGATGCCGATCTGGCGCATGTTGTTGATGCAGTAAGTGCGCCGCCCGTTTTCATTCGCCCGGTTGAAGGCGGGAAACAGCAGCATCGCCAAAATCGCGATAATCGCGATGACAACCAGCAGTTCAATCAATGTAAATCCCACACCCCGATCCCTGACCTCGACATCTCGCGCAAATGATTGATTCGCTCTCACGATAACGCACTCTTGCTCAAGGCTGAATGGCAGTCAAGTCCAAGATTGTTAATAATCGATTGTGCGCGTATCTCAGCAAACCAGTCGGCCTTGCCAGAGTCGTAGCGCAGGTTTTCCAACCTGCCGTATCGCCGACTTT
>JBAXTC010000390.1:0-7338 GCA_037130375.1 Verrucomicrobiota bacterium
GCTCCGCGGTCAGGTTCTTCGAGATGCCAAAGATGCAGTTCTGGCCGTCCCATCGGCCGAACCAAACGCGCGTCTCGGCGGGCACCAAGCCCCCGTCCTTACGCCCCAGGGGCAAGGGACAACTGCTCCGCTCACCCCGGAACATGGCGGTGACGATTGCCTCGGCTTCCTGCCGCTTGTCCGCCGGGTGCATGTCCAACAAGCGCATGCCGACAAGTTCCTCGGTGCTGTAGCCGAGCGTGCGCGGGACAGCGGCGTTGGTGAAGACTATCCGTCCATCCGGCGTGCCGACCATGATCATGTCGGTCATGGACTCGAAGAAGGTCCGGAAATTGGCCTCGCTCTCGCGCAACGCCAGTTCGGCCTGCTTCTGGGCGGTGATATCCCAATTGGTGCCGAACATCTGCAAGGGTTGACCGGAGGCGTCGCGACGCACGAGGGCGAGTGCGCGGATGTTGTGGGTGCTGCCGTCCGGCCAGACCACGCGAAACTCGGTGTCGAAATCCTTCTCCCCCCGCAGCGCTTGCTGGATTTCTTCGTCGCCGCGCTGCCGGTCTTCGGGGTGAACCCCCGCCTGCCAGGTGTCGTAAGCGCCGCTGAACTGTTCCCGCGTAATTCCGTAAAGGCGAAACATTTGGTTGTCCCAGACCAACCGGTTGTTGATAAGGTCGTATTCCCAGATGCCCACGCCGCCCGCGCGCGCCGCCAGCATGAGGCGATCGGTGGATTGTAGCAACAATTCGTCCGTCTGCTTACGCTCGGTGATGTCGGTGTCGGAGCCGCGGTAGCTCCGCAGGGTTCCGTCGATGTTCAGGAGAGGGATGCCGTTGGTGGAGAGCCAGACTTGCCGGCCATCTTTGGTCTGCGCGGTGTTGACGAGGTTCTGGAAGGGTTCCTTTCGCTCGAAGACCGCGAAGGCGGCGGTCTTGAACACCTCGCGACCGGATTCGGGATGCAGGTCGTAGAAGTGCATCCGGCCCACCAGTTCGTCGGGGCGATAGCGCAGAACCACCTCCGACCCCTGGCTGACATAGGTGTAGAGGCCCTGAGCATCCACTTCCCAAACGTAGGTGGCGCTCTGCTGGGCAAGTTGGGTAAAGCGTTCTTCGCTTTCCCGCATCTCAGCCGTCAACTGCTCAGCCATCCGCCGCGCATCGGCGCGCGTGTTGAGCAAGGAGAGCACCAGCCCAAACAAGAGCAGACTGATGATCGTCCCGCCAAATAGAACGAGCCAGACACTGCGGTAATCTGTCCTGGATGCCAGTCTGCCGAACTGAGTAAAGCGCAAAGTCCAGCGGCGCCCGGCGCAATCCACCGGGGTCAGCCGGGTAACCAGTGCGGTGGATGTCAGCGCCTTTTCCCCGGCACTCTGACTGTTGTACAGCAGGGTATTTGTGGATAACACCGTGTGATTGGTGATGCGTGATGCGTGATGCGTGCTTTGGCTGTCGTACAGCAGGGTATTTGTGGATAACACCGTACCGTCATAGATCTGCAGGTCAATCTGCCGGTCATTCTGCTCCACATCCCAGGCCCCCAGGGTGCCGCGCATCAGATCTGTCATCCGGTATGGACTATAGACCCAGCCTTGGAGGGCGGCGCGGCGCTGTTCGACGGTTTCAATCGGCAACCCGTGACGGTACACCGGGACATACATCAAGGTGCCGGCTTGCACTGCCTCGCTGGTCTCTTGCACCAGAATGACTTTCCCGGAAAGCACAGCGGCATTATCATCCCGCGCCTGCTCCATCGCCGCGCGGCGCACGGGTTCGGAGAACATATCGTAGCCAAAGGCGCGCAGGTTCCGATCCGAAAAGGGTTCGAGGTAGATAATGGCGGAGTAGGTCTCCCGTTCGCCGGCGGGCCTTACCTCGTACTTCGGGAAACCTTGGCGGCGGATCGCCTGGACGTGCTGGACCAGTTGCTCGCCGGGAATCAACTGCGCAAACCCGACGCCCTGAATGCCGGGCAGTTGCTGGTCTATCCGGAGGCCCAGGGTGAAGGCCCTCCATTGCTCGCGATCGACGGACACCGCAGCATCAAAAAGGGCCGCGCCGCTGTGCAGAATCTGGGCGCAAGCAGCGAGTCGGGCATTGATGTTGAGCCGAATCTCGTTGCAGGCAAAGTCGAACTCACGTCGCGCCTCCGCTTCCACATCCGCCTTGCTGTAAAGCGTGGCGAGCACGGTGATGACCAACCCGGCTGCCAGCAAGCTCCATGCGCCCCATAGATTGCGCGGGGCCAGGCCGTGCAGCAAGTCATGCACCCGGGCGCGGCGGTTTAATGGCGCCGGGGCCGGGCGTGCGAGAGTTGCTTTGGCATCAAGTTCGGTCCGGTTCATTTCGTCCTCCACAGCTTAACGTTTTCAGAACCCCGCGCCCAACAAATTTATTGCGGCTGGATAATAGCCAGAAATAGCGCCACTCAGAGACCTGCTCCACACGCGGGCCAAAATGAGTTGACCCAGTGCGAGAAGGCATCCTCAGGGGGGGCGTCCCTTTCCAGGCACCCCCAACCCTGCCACCCTTTAACGAAGTCGAATTGGCTCTGTCAATCCCTGCCGGGTGAAAACTGCCGACCCGCCCCTATGGAGTGCGCCAGCAGAGCGAAGCGGCGACGGCGCTTTCCCCCAGCGCGGAGCGCTCCCTCTCTAGCCTCCAAGCATCCCCCCGAAGCGGAAGCTCGAGCAGGCCGGTCGGGTGCAACTGCCGCCGATGGTCCCACGGAAGCCCGGGGCGATGCCTCGGGGACTCTTTGACGATGGCCAACCCTTGCCGGCTTTGCCGCAGCTTTGCCAACAGCACCGAAAGCAAGCGGGCTTATGAGTTGCTGGAAAACCCGAGTTCCCAAATCCATCTGGCCAGTCTGCTGGCACCGCACCAGCAGCAGACGGCTCGCCGCATGGCAGCCGAAAGCGTGGTGTTGCTGGCGCACTCCTATAAGGTCGGTCCCGAGCACCCCCCCCGCCCCACGTGTAGTTCCCTCCACTTACTTGAAAAGGCGCGGCAGGAAGGTGGTGAGCGGGGGAAAATAGGTGATCAACAACACGCCGACCAGCAGCACCAGCAGCATTGGGATCGTGGCGCGGGTGACCTCGGCCATCGGTTTGTTGAAGCGGTAGGAGGAGAGCAGCAGGTTCAAACCCACCGGCGGACAGAGGAAGCCCAATTCCATGTTGGCAAGGAAAATGATGCCGAGGTGGATCGGGTCCAAACCGAAGGCCACACCCAGCGGCACCAGCAGTGGCACCACCACGATGATCGCTGCGTAGATTTCAACCAGCCCGCCAACAAACAGCAGCACAACGTTCAGTCCCAGCAGGAAAAGCCATTTCGAACCGACCATCTGGGTGGCCCACTCGACCATCTTGTCGGGGAGCTGTGCATCCACGAGATAATGCGTGAAGCCGAGTGCGACCCCCAAAATCAGCAATACCCCCCCCACCAGCAATCCGCACTCGGTGACCACTCGCGGCAGGTCTTTGAACGGACGCAGGTCGCGATGAATCACGGTGGTGACCAGGAGCGCGTAAGTGGCGGTCAGCGCGGCCGCTTCGACCGTGGTGGGCACATAAAAGAGCGAAACGATGGCTACCACCGGGATCAGCATTTCCCACTTGGCATCCCACAGCGCGGCCCCGGCCTCCGACCATTTAAACACAGGGCGGTCCACAGCCTGTTTGGGTCCCTTGCGAATTCCCCACCAGGCGGTCAGTGCGACCAACAGTATCCCGGGCCCGATGCCGCCCAGGAACATCTCCTTGATTGTCAGATTGGCATGTGCGCTGTGGTTGGCGACGATCGTGTAAAGAATCAGCGGCAAGCAAGGGGGGAATAGCATTCCGAGCGAACCGGCCCCCGTCAACAAGCCGAGGGCGTTGCGTTCAGAATAGCGTGCTGCCAGAAGGACCGGCATGAGGACGCCGCCCAGCGCGAGAATTGTGACGCCGGACGCGCCGGTAAACGAAGTGAAAAAGGCGCAGACCAGCGCGGTAACGATCGCCGGCCCGCCGCGGAACTGCCCGACCATTGCTTGAAACACCCGCACCAGGCGCTTGGACGCCCCGCCCTCGGCGAGAAAATAGCCCGCGAGCGTAAAGATGGGAATGCTGGGGAGCATGTTGTTGGTGGTGAGGCTGTAGTGTTTGAGCGGCACTGCCTGGATCGGCAGATCGTGCCCCCAAAACAGGATCAGCGCCGCACCACCCAGGGCGGTGAACACGGGCGCCCCCAAAAGCGTCGCCAGCCCCAAAGCCACCAGTGCCGGAATCATCAGCCGTTCCGGAGACCCCGGCGCCCATATCGCCACGCCAACGGTGGCAACGGCCAACCCGAGGGCCAAGGCTCGCCCACTGTATTTCTCAGAAGCGTGCCAGACCAGGCGCAACAGGATCATGCCAAAACCAATGGGCAGGATGAGCTGGATGACCCAAACCGGGATTCCGTAAACGAGAATCTTTCCCAGCGGCTTCATCCCCAGCACATATTGGAGGCTGGCCAGGAAAAGGAAGAAGGTGATGGCAGCCGCAAAGCCGCTGCTGAAAATTTCCGCTGCCGCCCTCGTCCGACCCTGAAGCAGCGTCTGCACCGGTGAGAGCGCGAGCAACCGCCGGTTCCGGGCCGCGATGGCCCCGCCCAGCATTCCCACAATCAACGTCAGATGCTGAACAATGGCGCTGGAACCCGAAATGCCAGTCTTGAACACGCTCCGCAAGACGATTTCCACGACGGGCAGCAGCAGCATGGCCGCCAGCGGCACCACCAGCAGAAGATTCTCGCACTGGCAGAACAGTCGTTGCCTGGGAGATCTCGTCTCTGACTCAGGCGAACCAACCAGCTCTGGAGTGAGAACAGCGCCGCTGCTCATTGCGGTTTTGCCCCGCCTGCAGCACGATAGTCTTTCACCAACCGTTGCGCTTCATCGAACACGTCTGCAGGCACGACTTTGCCCCGAATTTGGTTCTGCACTTTGTCGATGACCGCGCGCCATTCGGCTTCCACTTCGGGGTTGACCTTTTGCACCACAAGCCCGTTCTTGACCATTGCCGCCACGGCGGCGTCGCTCTCCGCCCGCCCGGCCTTTTTGACCTGCTCCCCGATCTCCGCGGCAATCTTGAGCATTGCTTCGCGAGCGGCGGCCGGAACGCGGTCCCACGCCTTCTTACGCACGACCGCCGCGCCGACCAGGGGCGCCCAGTTCACCTCCAGCATCTGCTTGGCCTGGCTGTCCAACTGCATGGCCAGCGCGAAAATTGGAACCGTGGGAACCGAGCTGATGGCCCCCGACAACAGACCCTGCGGGATGCCCGTCGCTTCCAGGGATACCGGGCTGAACCCGCTGACTTTCCATAAGTCATACGCGGCAGCGCTGTCGGACCCCGAGAAAACTTTCAGCTTGCGCAAGTCATCCGGATGCAACACCGGCGACTTGGAGAAGAAGCGCACCCAGCCGGAGTCACTCCAGAACAAGACGACGTATCCCTTGGCCAGCAGACGCGCATCGAGTTGCGCACGCAACTTCTGCGCCACATAGTCCAACTCGTCCAGGTTGCGGAAGAACATCGGCATCACCTGCATGGCCAGAGCGGCGGGATCGATTTCCGCGAGCCCGCCGGCCGTGAGCAAACCGGCATCCAGATTGCCCGTCTGCATCAGACCCACCATGTCCGCCTCGCTCCCCTGCGTGCCACCGGCGAAAATGACCAGTTGCACAACGCCGTCTGAGGCCTTGCGCCATTTTTCGCCCATCGCCTGGAGGCTCTTGTGATACGAGGTGCCGGCGGGCGCGAGAGTGCTAAGCTTGAGGCTGATCGTCTTTTCGGCGGCGTCAAGGGCTGGAGCGGCCAAGGTCAGGCCGGCCAATAGTGCAAATAAACCGATTCGATATTTCATGATATGGACATGGTTAAGCTTACTCAGACTTCTTGCTGCCACCTGGATTCGAGCGCAAAAAAAGCTGCTCGGTGCGCGAGAGGAGCCATTTGGCCCGGCGCTGCATCACGAGGTTGGCCAATCGCCACTCCGGTTTCAGGTCCGGGTTGATCGCCAGGGCCAGGTGGAGCACAGACTCGAACTCCTTCAGGTTCTGCTTCTGCACGCACACCGCCTCAGCAAACGAAACCATCGGCCCGGCATCCTGGCCCCCGCTGAGCGCCAGCGCCCGCTCGAAATGTTGCCTCGACCGCGCAGCGGGCTCTCCCGATCCCCCCGGGCGGCTCATCTCATAGGTGATAAGGTAAGCATGGATGCCGCCGTGATCGAAGGATTCATCCAAAGTCAGCGCGCGATCCATCATCGCTTCCACCATCGGCAACTCGGCGATCAAATCTGGATTATCCTTCGACAGCGAGATCGCCGCCGCCCACGAGAGTGCCGTCCAGTAAAGCAGCGGAACATCCTTGGCGGCAGTCACGCTCACGGCCGCTTTTGGGTTAGCCCGAAGCGCCTTCGCAAATCCCTTGTGCCGGATCTCCAGCCCGCGCAGCCCATAATTGTGGGCTCGCAGATATAAACGCCGGGCGCGCCCTCTCATTTCCTCGGCCGCAGCGAGGTCCTTGTCCTCCGTCTCATCCGCATCTTCCTGGACAAACGCATAGCCATACTGCGTAAAACCGCGGGCTGTGGCCAGCAGAAGCCCCTCGTGGCGCGGATTCTCATTCAGCAAGCTCTCCATCAGCTTAAGGCTGAACGGCACAGCGGCCTTGATCAGCTCCGGGTCATCATCGGACGCAAAGGTCGTTCCGCTGCCCGCCAAGGCATTGCCCACCGTATTCACCGCCATGCGCTTGACGGAGCACCCCGAGCCCAGCACGGCCAGGGACAGCATCGTCACGCACAGTAGCTTACTTATCAGGCTCGCAGACATTCAATTGATTATGCCAGTCCGGCGCCCGCCTGCCAATCGCTAAAACAGCGCTCTGAACAATAGTTCACGGCGAACTGTGCGCATCTCAGCAAATCCAAAACCACCACCCTGGGTAATTGGAGCGCGGACATTCGGTCCAATGCCGCTAGGATTTGACCCTCCTCATCCCGGAGGGATGGCCGACAATAGCCCAACGTTTGAACGTTGGGTGCGCAGGTCTAGAGGGGCATAAGTCCCTACAGGGACGGCGGAACCCATGCGAGATCGGGCAGTCGTCCTTTCAGGACTTATCGGGCTACGGGCGCTGGTTCCCAACGTTGAAAACGTTGGGCTATTCTCTAATGTCCCTTCGTTCCACGCTCGTTACCCGCTTCGTCGCTACTACGGATGCTCTGACTCCCGCCGGGCGGCTCTTCGGACCACTGGGCCATGAACACCGCTTAACCCCGGCGGGTCTCCCTGATTACGACCAAG
>JBAXTC010000391.1:0-7337 GCA_037130375.1 Verrucomicrobiota bacterium
CGGGATTAAGTTCAGGCGTTCGAGCCAAAATCCAAAGGTACGATTTGTTGGGCCCGGAGATGATCGCGAATTGGTAGTTCTTTTCATCCAGTTCGAAGATCACATACGAGCCGTAGAATGGCCGGAAGAATGAGACCTTCAAGTAACCTTCATCGGGTCCTTTGACGAAGTAAGCCTTTCCCTCAGCGGTCTTCCACTCCTTCTTCTTCTCGGAGTCGCCGCGGTTCAACACGCGCAGGCCACCATCCTTCCGCATGCTGTAATCCGCAGTCGCGTGGCTCAGGCCCCGTTCAAACGAATGATCCAGCCGTGCGATTTCATACCAGCGCCCCAGGTAACGGTCTGACTCGAAGCCCTGAACCGGTTTCACACCCTTGGGCACGCCCACGCACCCCGTCAGCAAAAAGGTGATCATCAGGCTCCAGGCGGACGTAATCACACTTCGCAATTTCATGATAGCAGTCATCCAAGACCATGCACCAGGACCGTGACGAGGAAAACCAGAATTCCTACCGACCAGCTTCTGGTCAGCGGCAAATGAGGGCGAATCCTCTGGCTAGAACGAGCGTTTTGTCTCAGGTTACTTTTGGACGCAGTCATGACGTCAACCGTTCATCAGCGCTTCGCTTCGCGACTCCCGTCTCTTGAGCAAGAGATGAGCGAAGAACTATTTATTTCGGGTTTGGTTGGGCCTTACCGAATTTTCCAGCGGAAAAACGGACACCGACACGGAATCGATGACGCCACGACCGCATGGTATGCGCTGCAGAAAACGCCCCCGGTAAAGAAGACGCTCGATCTGGGCACTGGGATTGGAACGGTCGGCCTTGCCGTGCTTTGGGGCCTCGGTGCGGGGGCGGAGTTGACGTGTGTCGAGGCCCAGGAGATTAGTTACAGGCTGCTTACCGAGAACATCCTGGGGAATGGACTAAACGAGTGTGTTCGGGCCATTTACGGGGATATCCGCGACCTGGATTTAGGTGAACGCTTTCCGCTAATCACCGGGAGTCCTCCCTACTTTCCGATTGGGACTGGATCGTTGCCGGAGGATTCGCAAAAAGCCCACGCGCGATTCGAGTTTAGAGGCGATGTCGGAGATTACGCACGGGCTGCCAAACGGCACATTACCGAGGATGGTCTGTTTGTCTTCTGTTTTCCGTTTCAACAGAAAAGCAGGTGCATCAAACTGGTGACTGATGTGGGGTTCAGGCTGATGACAATCCGCGATGTGGTGCCGATGAAGAGCAAGCCGGCGCTGTTCTCGCTTTTTTGTGCTTCGCTCAGCTTCACAGGTGCGCTCACAGAAGAAAATCCATTGATTGTGGCATTCGAAGACGGGAAATATACGCTGGAGATGAGGGCTTTACAGGCGACACGCGGGTTTGGACCTGAAGGGACAAATGTGATCCATTAGCTAAATTCCGGCCTTGAGGGAAAACTATTTCGCAATCGCCTTCGGCTCCAGAATCAAAATCCAGTCGTGATCCTGGCCCACGGGCGACGGACAAGTCCACGATCCATCGTCGCTGGCTTGGATTGGTGGCAACGGCGTTTTTCCGCCGTTGACGGGATCGAAATACGTCGCGGTCCACGCGGCGCGCGAGCCAAGGTTGCGCACCAGGATCGGCTCACTGCGCGGCACCCAAATGATGCGCACCTTGCTGGGGTCCCCCGCCGCTTGCGGCCCGTCAAATTCGCTTTGTCCGCCGATCTTACCCCACGGCGGGTCGCCATAGCTCGCGATCGTCTGAGCCGGCGACCACGCCGAGTCGTCGAAGCTCGTTGTGTCCCAGTCCGCCTCGGAGTTTTTTGCCGAGCGCCAGGTGGCATCGGACATCAGTCTCATCGTTTCGCCATCGGCGAAGCGGATTTCGAGACAGGCGATCAGTCCGGCGGGATTGGCCGGCACGTCGGCGGGATTGTTCTGGGCGAGGATGGCCAGGACATTGGTGCCTGGCGTGAGTCGGCGCGCGAGGTCATTAAACTGTTTGCCAATCTGCCAATTGCCCTCAGCACCGATCTTCTCGCCATTCAGCCGCGCCGTAAACCAATCGTCCGCCGAGGCGAACAGTCGGGCTCGCGTGATGGCCCTGCCCTCTGGCAACGTGAAGCGCTTTCGGAAATATCGCTTCTCGGCCGGCGCGTCATGGGCCGGGTTGCTCTCGGGGAACCAAATCCAGAGGCACCCGTCAAGCTTCACCTGCGCTTCGCTTGTGAACGCCACCCATTCGGGATGAGGAGTGAAGTGGTGCCACGGGTATTGTTCCAGCAGCCTTTTGCCGAGGGCCAACTGGGTCGAGCCGGGCAAACGCATCGCTTCGTCCCAGGGAGTCGAACCCCAGTTGTTGCCGCCTGGCGATTTACCATAAGGCTGCTCGCGCCGGTTCACCTGCCAGATGCCGTTGGCGCCGTAAGTGTGGCCCGCGCAGCCGCTGTTGAGGATGTGCGCCCAAAAGGCCTGCCGCGCATCGTCGGCGGTGAGCGTGGGCTTAATCTCCAGTGCCTCGTAACGTGCTTCACCGCTGATGACCGGCATCGCCGGCAGCGTGCGCCACCCCTTGGTCGCAATGGCCGCGTGTTGCGCGGCGGGGGAGCCGTGACCGGTCTGTTGCATGTCGAAATCGAGCACGCCGGGGTCGGTGACGGATTCGCGCGCCGTCTGCGGCGGATGAATTGTCACCAGCCGCTTGAAGGGGTCGGTGTCGTGGATAAAGCGGATGACCTCCGTCCACTCGCGTTTCTGCCGCGCGCCCTCGGCGGCCTTGTCCTTGGACAGATAAAACGGCATCGCCCCTTCGCCTGCCGCGCACCAGACCACCGGCAGCGCGCCCCAACGGGCGATGAGACAACGCCAGTGCTGCTTCATCTTCTCCGCGCCCAGCCACGGCAGGTGGTAGCCCCACGCGCCGACGATGCAAGGCACAAACCCCTGCCCTACCAGATAGAAGATGCGCCGATCCGCAGCGGCGAAATACTCCGGTCGGATGCGCGCGTAATCCCGCTCCCACGGGAAACCGGCTTCATTCGCGCCGCGCTCATCGAACGCCGGCATGTCGGGATAAAGCCCCGCGACAATCTGGACGACGTTGAAACCCTTTGCGCGTCGGTCGGCGGCAAGTGTCTGGAATTCCTCGGGCCAGCGCAGGCGCTGACAGAGGCCCATCCACCATGTATCGCCCAGCCAAAAGAAGGGCGTGCCGTCAGCCTGGGCGAAATGCCGCTGGTCCGCAGCGACGCGCAGTGCCCCGTGCCGGAGGAGTGGATTCTTACCGGCATAGGGCGCGACCTTAATCGCGCCCTTGACGCCGTGAAGTCCCTGGTCCCGCGCCTCGGAGCACTCGCTGCGGAAGCGATGCGTTCCCACAACTGGCGACGCGTAACGCACCTTCCACACATTCGTCCCCGCCCAAAACGCCGGCACGCGAAGTTCCCGCCCTTTCGGGTCGCAGAAGATGGCGTCGAGCGTCACTTCGTTGAACGGGTCGGGATATACCCGAGTGGCCGTGAACGTCAATTCAACCATGACATTCGCCTCCGTCTTGAGAACGGCTTCCTTCGCCGGCGCGACAAGGGTCAATCCGGCGCCGAGCCAGATGGCCAGTACCGGCTGGCACCAGAATTTCCTGATTACATTTTGCATAGAAGGATCGGGTTGCCCGCCGGATTTGAAACTCGGCTGACATTTATATCCGGGGCGAACCGTGGTGTCAGCAAAGCTTGGTCGGCCCAAAGATGAAGGAGGCAACTCACCGGATCGCTGACCACGTTGTTGGCGAGGATGCCGGCGGGCATCGGCAGACGCACCAGCCCAAACAAAAAGCTAATCGTTTCGCCCGGACACAGCTTCATCGCGAGGCCAAGGGTGAACATAATCAAGCTTTCATCTTTGCGTGCAGTAAGTCCCGAAGTTGAATGGTCTCCGAAAGGTTGTCAACTTCGTTGCACTGCTCCTAATCCACCCTCCACCCACACGCATTCGCCGCCGCCGTCGGGCGGAACCTGGCCGAGGGTGTGAAAGCGCTGATGCTTGCATGCCTTGCTGGACGAGACCGTCGAGGGATTCGTGGACGACCTGGGCCTGCGGCCCGATGGCCTGGGAGATTTCGTCGGTCTTCTGGTTGGGGGGGGCGCTTCGGCGGTCACGAGGGAGCCGGAGAGATACCAGCGTGATGGCACGTCCGGAGGCAACTCGTGAGCGAAGGCGTGGTCGTTATCGGGGCCGACGAGGTCGAGTTTGAGGGCTTCGACGAGTTCGGAGGGGATTTGGGGGAAGGTCATAAGCAGAAACCGGGAAATGGCCGCGAAAGAACGCAGAGAGCGCAAAGAAACGCCTTGTTTTCGGGTGTCGAATGCATGGTCGATTCAGGTGCGGAGTTTGCGCAGGTGCTCTGGCGCGGAATCGTTCATGGCTCGCACAAGACGATCAACTTCCGTTGATGGGTTTGCCGGCTTTGGAGTTGCAGCGTCTCGGTTCGAGCCACCAATTGGGATTCCACGCGCAATCTTCACTCATGCGATTTCTTTTCCGTTTTGCCGGGCGTTTCGTGGGCTTGGAACGTGCCCAGCAGCCCCGCCGGCACAAACGGCACTGCGCCGTAGCGGTCCGACATGTAGCCCCGCACCAGCTTCATGATGTTCATCTGCCCACCGCCGCGCTCCAGAAACAGGCACGCGGCCTCCGTCGCTTTGCCGATATGAAAAAGCAGAGATTTGGTTCTTGGCGCAGCCGCTGTACTTGACGCTGCGCGGGTGAGGTTCAGCCGCGAGTTGAAGTGTTCTATGTTGTTCTCGTTTCTGATGTCGTTCAAAGCGTGATGTGTTCTGCAAGTCAGTTCCTGATCTGCACGCGGAAGAAGAGGCCGGGCGAGTTGGTCATGGGACAGTTCAAGGTGACGGGGTTGCCGGTGCCGGGCTGGAGTGGGCCATAGGCCGACCAGTTGATGCAGTCCGGCGTGGAATAGACCTGGTAGGTCGGGCCGGATTAGCAGGTCAGGTCTCCCGCCTGACCATTATTCTCCGCGAATGACCGGAATCCGGCTCAGCTCTCGCATATTCGCATGTATTTCACGCCTCTATAACTACTTAGCACAGCGACAATCAACCAGAGTCCCCCACCCGCAGCCCGAATTGCACCATAGTACCTCCGTTACACCTCCGTAGTAGCTCTGTAAGCGATACCGAGCTACAACGGAGCTACTACGGTGTCGGGGGGGGGGGCTATTCGAACCAGTCAGGACTGGGCGAAATCGACCCAGCCAAGATGAGACGGTAGTTGAGGATACTTTCACAAACAAACCAACGCACACTGTTCATAGGCAATTATTTGCGAAAGCACTTTCAACTTTTGGAGAATTGTCAGGTGGCTGGTTTTGATCCGCCCGGTGACAGGAGGTAGGACTGGTGGCCGAAGTAACGTCTGAGGGCACGTTCCAATTCTTAAAACAGCCGCTGTCGGCTCCGGAGACAGGGAGGGTTCTCACGGCATGTGCGCGCAGGCAAGCGTTGGCGAAATCCCTGGCGGCACGGCGAGACTCGCGCAAGCAATCCCGAGCGATAGAATGGCAGCGTTGGGGGTAAATCGCGGCGAGTGGCTCCAGCTCGCCCCTCAGTCTCGGGACTGCGCCTGTCAGCGGGTTGCAATACGCGGCAAGTCTGCGCAGAAAGGCCGCGGTGATGGCGGGCAGGTCCACCGCTAACACCAGCACCAGGGGAGCCGTCGCGGTTGCTAAAGCGCGCTCGATGCCGCCCAGAGGGCCACCGCCCGGCTCAAGATCGAAAAGGACCGAACATCCCAGAGTGGAATAATCAGTGTCTGTCCGGCCGGAAATGAATACGTCCCGGATGCCTGAGTCGCGGACCGTGGCCACGGCGCGCCTGATCAGGGGTTGGCCGCCTATTTCAATCCAGGCCTTGTCCTGGCCCATTCGGCTTGAATTACCGCCGGCAAGGATGACGGCGCTCAAGTGCATGCAGCCACTTTGAGAACGCCGTCGGTGAGAATACGCGCCCGCAAACCGCCGCGGCCTTGCAACCAGTCTTCGGCCCCAGGCCCGATGGCGGAGTTCATCCAATGACAGGGTTTGCATTGCTCCACGCCGGAAAAGCGGACGCCTTGAATCTCAAATCCAGTGCCCACCAGTGAATTCAAATCCGCGCCGGCGATAATGGCATTGCGTCGGATGGCGGCAGTCTGAGCCTCTGGGAGGTTCAGTTCGCGGCGGAACGCGTCGAAGACTTCCAGCGCGAAGAAAGTGATTTGGCCTTTGTAGTTTTCTCTGAAGTCGAAGAACCGATCACCACGAATGCCACGGCCGGTCACGCACTCGACTTGCTTGACTTCGACACTGGGGTGCTGTCCGGCGGGCCGGCCGTTATGGCCAAAGAAGTTGTGACCTGGTGAGATGAATAATTGGCAGACCTGGATCATTCAGTTTTGCGTAATCTGGAGTGAACACTCCTTCATCTTTGCAGGGAAGCCAACCGGAATCTCGGAAAACATAAGACTGCCCGGTTCTTCGGGTCCGAGCACTGGGCGGTTCCAGACGCTATTGTCAATACCACTTGCCCTTTCTCCGCGATCCTTCATGCTAAGGGCGCCATGGCAAACGACCGCATGATCGTCGATCCCGGGAAGAACCCCGCCCCGATGACCTCCACCGATCCGACGCTGACCTTGCTGCCGCGGCTCAAAGCGAAGGCGCTGACCGAAGCGCAGCCAGCAAACGTAGAGTCTTTTTACCATCTGCGCGACGGCATCGCCTCCGGGGTCTGTTGCGGGACGGCTTGTTTCGCTGCGCGTCATGCCAATCCACAGCGGTGGCAGCAGGCGCTGTTGCAGGCGGATTCGGTCCATTGCCTGGGCCAGTGCTACAATGCTCCCGCCGCAGTGGGTGACGCGGAGCGGCCCCGCATCGAGACGCATTGCCGCCAGCCAATCGTTCTGGAACGAATCGCCCGAGGTAGCGTGCGAACGCTCGCAAATTATTTGCAGACGGGAGGGTATCAGGCCTTGGCGAGTGCCCGGCAAAATCCCCCCGAGGCCGTGATGGAAGCGGTCGAGTTTTCGGGGTTGCGGGGCCGGGGCGGGGCCACGTTTCCCACCGGTAAAAAATGGCGGCTGGCTGCCAGGCAACCGGCGGGCGAGAAATTCATCGTGGCCAACGCGGACGAAGGTGACCCGGGGGCGTACATCGACCGTTTTCTCATGGAAGACGACCCGCATTGCCTGCTCGAAGGCATGGCCCTGGCCGCTTACGCTGTGGGAGCCAGCCAGGGACTGATCTATGTCCGGGCCGAGTATCCGCAGGCGCAAAGGATTTTGGCGGACGCCGTCGCCG
>JBAXTC010000392.1:0-7323 GCA_037130375.1 Verrucomicrobiota bacterium
TGGCGCGCCCGCTGGGACTCGAACCCAGGACCCTCTGCTTAGAAGGCAGATGCTCTATCCAACTGAGCTACGGGCGCAACAAGCTTATTATAAGGCACTTGCACACACATTTGAATCTGTGTATCGACAATCTGATACTGCAATATGATACTTGTGCCATGAAACAGACCATAAAGGGAGATGACTCCCTTTGGCAAGAAACTCAATACGCAAATCTAGTCCGTTACGAACCATCAAGAGCGTATTTCGCACGAATACGCATCGCTGGCAAGCCGATTCGGTGCATAGCTCATTCGGTTTTCGGACTCCTTTTCCGGTAGTGCGCATCTCAGCCCAACGTTTCAACATGTTGGGAACCAGCGCCCACAGCACGATAAGTCCTGAAAGGACGACTCACCGATCTCGCGGGGGGGCAGCCGTCCCTGTCGGGACTTATGCACCTCTAAAACCTCTCTCGCGGCCACCCGCCGGGTGAACATCCCTTGCACCGCAATCCCTTCCTTAACCGTGTTATCCGAAATCCGTGGTTCCAACTGCTGTTGTCAGATTTAATTCCCATGAAATTGCAGGCTTCGACGAATTCTGTCTTGCGCCCCTCTCCGCGCTCCGAAAAAGATGCGCATTTTCCGGTAACGGCGGCTCGTCAGAGCGCTGCGGCTCGATTCGCGGGACAGTTAGTCCCAGAGCCCATTATCGTGTTCCAGTTTATCCAATAGCCGGGCGTCGGCGGCAGGAAAGGCGTAATCCTTCAACTCGGTCGCAGTCACCCAATTGAAAGCAGAACACCCGAGTGGCTGCGGCTCATGCTCCGTCCATCGGCAGCGATGGAATCTGAGGTGAACGGTCTTTTCCGGATATGCATGGGTCAGACTCTCAACCAACTCGCCCACAGCCACTTCAATGCCCAGTTCCTCGCGCAATTCCCGTGCCAGGCAGGCTTCAAAAGTCTCGTTCGGCTCACGTTTGCCGCCGGGGAACTCCCATAATCCCCCGAGGTGCGCTTTGGGGTAGCGCTGGGTAATGAGCAGTTTGCCATCTCGGAAGATCAGGGCGGCAGCAACGTCGATGATCTTCACGGTAATCGGTAACCGGTGATTCGTAACCAGCAAATGGCAACTGGCGATGGGTGTCGAGTGGCCGTCACTCGGAGTTTCCCCCATTCATCCGTTAATCACCGCCCGATGCTCTTGTAGATGAACCCGAGACGCTCCATCTCGGCCGGATCAAAGAGATTGCGGCCGTCGAACAAGATCGGATGGGTCAGCGTCCGGCGGGCGCGTTCGAGGTCAAGCTTCTTGAATTGCTCCCATTCGGTCGCAACGACCAACGCATCGCAGCCTTCGGCGACGGCGTTCATATCCTCGACGAACGTAACGTCCTTGAGCACGGCTTTGGCCTTCTCGAGGGCCTTGGGGTCGTGGACCCGCAGCAGGGCGCCTTCCTTTTGCAGCCGCTGGCACAGATCGATGGCGGGCGACATCCGGATGTCATCCGTGTTCTGTTTGAAGGCCAGGCCGAGCACACCGATGGTTTTGTCTTTGAGCACCCAGAGCGTATCGCTGATCTTCTTCACGAACCGGTCCATCTGCCGGACGTTAATCTCCTGGACCTCCTTCAACAGGCCGAAATGGCAGCCGACCTGTTCAGCAATGGCGATGAAAGCGCTGAGGTCCTTGGGAAAACAGCTTCCGCCGAAGCCCAGTGACGCATCCAGAAAACGCCGGCCGATGCGCTCGTCCATGCCCATGCCGTTGGCGACTTCCTGCACGTTCGCGCCCGTAGCCTCGCACAAAACGGAGATGGCGTTGATGTACGAAATCTTGAGCGCGAGGAAGGAATTGGACGCGTGCTTGATGAGCTCCGCTGAGTTGATGTCCGTCACGATGATCGGGGCCTTGAACGGAGCATAAATCTCCTTCATCGCCGGCACCGGCCGTTGCGACCGGACACCGATGACCACACGATCCGGGTGCAACAAATCTTCGACCGCGAACCCTTCGCGCAAAAACTCAGGATTGCTGACCACATCGAAATCGACGCGGGCCTTGCAGTAACGCTTGATGGTCTCGGCCACATTCTCGCCAGTCCGGACGGGCACCGTGCTTTTATCGACGACGATCTTGTAGCTGGTCATGGCGGCGGCGATGTCGCGCGCGACCTTTTCGATGAAACTCAAATCCACCGCGCCGTCCGGCATGGGCGGCGTTGGGACGGCGATGAATATCACGTCCGATTTCTCGACGCCCTCCGCCGTGCTCGTGGTGAAGCTGAGGCGGCCCTCGGCGGTGTGTCGTTTTACCAACTCCTCCAATCCCGGCTCATAAATGGGGATGCCCCCGGCCTGCAACATCTTGACCTTGGCGGCATCGTTATCGACGCACACTACTTGATGTCCCACCTCCGCAAAGCAGTCGCCGGTGACCAACCCGACGTACCCCGTCCCGATAATTGTCAGTTTCATTTCTTCTCGATCTTATTTTGTGGCACCGCGTTGGTCGAAGTTGGGGTTGCCGGAATGAGCTTGGGATACTTTACGTTCAATTCCTCCAGCCGCATACCGGCTTCGGACCCGATCGAGCCATAAGGATTCTCGCGCGCGACCTCCTCGAACTGATTGCGCGCCTTTTCCGGCTCGTTTTTCGCCTCGTACAAGCGGCCCAGCGCGAACCGCGCCTGCGACACGGTATTCTCGCCCGGGTGATGATCGACGAGGTTTTTGTAGCCGGCGATCGCTTCGTCGGTCTTGCCTTGCGCATCCAGGCAGGCGGCGATGCCCAGCAGCGCCTGGCCCATGAACGGACTCGGGCCAAATTCCCTGGTGAACCGTTCAAACTGCGTTTTCGCCTCGGGATATTTTCCCTCCTGAAACAAGCTCCCTGCCGCCAGCAGCAACGCGCGCGAAGCGGCGCGGGACTTTGGATACTCGGCGGCGACCTTTAAATAAGCATCCGGAGACTCTTCACCTCTCGGGTTATTCATGTGCGGCACCTCGACGTTGGACAAGGCTTCACTGGCAGCCACGTCCTGCTCACCCTGCCGATAGAGATAAAACGAAACGATCAGCCCCACCACCACGACGGCGCAGGCGCCCATGAGCGCTTGCTTTTTATTCGCCTCGAACCACGCCCAAGCCTTGTGCGAGAGTGGCAATTGTCCAGTATTAGATTCCATACAGGGGCTAGAATGTCCCGGTCAGCCGCAAAAAAGGCAAGCTCGAATTTTCCTGGCGTCGAATTTTCCTGGGAAAGCAAAAGCCGGCGGCTACAAATGTTGGTTTGCTGAATCCGCCATCCCCGCACAAGCAGGGCAGATTCAAGAACCTACAAAAACGTAGCCGTCGGCGGCTACGATTTCTTGAAACCACCCTGCCGCACAAGGCTGGCGGGGCAGATCATGTTGACCTCGGGCCTGCCGACTGCATAATAGGCGCGACGATGGACAAAGACGAGCCCGACCAGCAGCCAATTCTTCAACGGCCGCCCGAGGCCAAGGGGGAGGTTCCCGTCAGTTTTGCCGCTGGTCGCGCATCCCGCTCCGGTTTTGTGCCCTCTTTGTCGTTTCCTAACCAAACCCTGCAAATGAAATCCCTTGCCCTGTTGCTCAGCGCCCTAACCCTGACTTTCACCGCAGCGTCCTTCGCGGCCTTTGCCATCGAGCCCAGCGCCGCCTCGGCCGCCTTCACGTCCAAGGATCCGGTGGTGATCAAGGCCTTGCACATGATCAAGGTCGGCAAATTCCAAAAGGCGGAAGCACTGCTCAGCACCGCTGACGGCGAGGCCGATGCCGAAGGGCTCCGCTCCCGCCGGGAAGCTCTCGACATCATCCGCCGCATCCGGGTCGAGTATTCGCTGGATGCGGAGGGGTTGCTCGACAAAGTCAGGAAATCGATTCCCGACGCCACCGCCAAAGAGGTCGAGCGCTGGGCCAAGGATAGCCGCGCTCGCTATCGCATAATTGACGGCCAGAAACTCTTCTTCCGCCGTGAACCATCCAACATTTTTCTCTTCTGTGATGAAGCCCGAAGTCGGCGTGTCCAGGTCGGCAACACCCCGCCGAAACCAACCTGGAAACTCACCGACCACCTCAAGGCCATTGTTGAGGAGGCGGAGAAGACGGGCAAAACGGAGGTCCAGCCCGTTCGACACCGAATCACCTACACGCTGACGATCCGTAGCAACAGCCCGCATCTCAAAGCCGGCTCCCTGGTGCGTGTCTGGCTGCCTTATCCGCAGGAATACCGGCAGCAGCGTGACCTGAAGATGATTAGCATATCACCCGAACCCAAACTGATCGCCCCGAATGCCGTGGATGGCAACCCCGTCGGCGGAGGCCCGCAGCGCACGGTGTATTTCGAACAACAGATCACTGATCCATCGCAGCCGCTGGAATTCAAGGAGGTTTTCGATTACACATCGTTCGCCTACTATCCAAGGCTGGACGAAACAATGGTGCAGCCGCTGCCGCCGAATTGGAACGGCGCTTATCTGGCCGAGCGTCCACCCCACATCGTTTTCACAACGGCCATTCGCAAGCAGGTGGCCAGGATCGTGGGGAATGAAACCAACGCGCTGGCCAAAGCCCGCAAAATCTTTCGCTGGGTCAGCGCCAACGTGAAATGGAATGCGGAGGACGAATACTGCATTATCCCTTCATTGGTCGCGAAGGGCTTCACTGCCGGTCGCGGCGACTGCGGGGTCCAAGCCACGGTGTTCATCACCATGTGCCGCATCGCCGGCATTCCGGCGCGCTGGCAGAGCGGCTGGGAGACTAAACCCGGGGCCGACTGGGGCATGCACGATTGGTCTGAAATCTACCTTGCGCCCTGGGGTTGGCTGCCCGCCGACCCTTCCTATGGCGTGGAACAGTCCGATGATGCTAGGATCGCCGACTTCTATTGCGGCCACCAGGATAGCTACCGGATGATCGTCAACCTCGACTGGGGCCGCGAACTGATTCCCCCCAAACAGTCCTTCCGTTCCGAGCCCGCCGACTTTCAGCGCGGGGAGGTTGAGGTGGACGGCCGGAACCTTTACTTCGACGAGTGGGAATACACGATCAAAGCCGAACGCGAGCCGGGACCGAACTCGGATTAAACAGCGGAAAGCTGGCACAACCACCAAAGAATGGGTCAGATCGTAGGTTACACAATCCATGCATAACTATCTTTCTTTGCGATTTGTGCGGTTAAATCAACTGCCGAATTTAGGTTCACCCGGACGCTGAAGCGTGGATCACTACTAAACCCGGCCCCATTAGCGTGGTTTCGCGTGTTTGGCGGGGTCGAACTGCTTTTCCCAGGTTTAGCTGGCTCATGCTCCCCGGTCTCGGGTTACGCGCTTCGTGTTGGTTGTCAGCGCGCAGCGAGTCGGCGAGCCAACTGTTCCAAATCATAGTTGGTTTTGTAACCGATCCAATTGAACGCGCGAGAACCCGTGGCGTCAAATGGACAATGGATCGTGTGAGAATAGTGATTTGCTCGCTGCTGCCGACACTGTGGGTGCTGGCGGCAGGGCACTGTCTTGCGGATTCGGTGAGCGGGTGTGCCGATAGGTGCTGCCGGATATTCGTTTCGGCAACAGAGGGCAGCGACCATGCGCCATTGACGGATGTTCTTTCGTTCGAACAATCGGCACGGTTGTTGAACCGGCGCCTGGGGATGCAGACAGGGTGGGGTGGCCTTTTGATGCCTGCCGATGTTTCGAGTTTCATGTTCGCTGAGATGGAGCATGCTTCCGCTCCGCTGACAGTATCCGCAGACGCACTTGGCCTCGCCAAGTGCTGGCAGTTCTATTGGCGCACGGCCTCAGAGCCGCGCGCTCCTTCCTCGGTTTCTTAATTCCCCTTCCGTTCTGTCTTAGCCGGCCGGCTTTGTAGCGTGAGACCGGCGGGGACCAACTCGATGGAGATGTTCCACCAGAGCTAAGAAAGTGATTCCAAGACCACGACGCTCGTGGCACTAGCGATAACCGATAACCGATAACTTAACGAATAAACGGATTCCGAAATAATATGAAAATTCTACTACGATACTGTGGTCTCAATGCGCGAGTTGCCTGGCGGGAGTTGGTTGAGACACAACTGAGGAGACTCGAGAGCCTGGCGGCGATTGCCTCGGCTCAGGTCACGCTGGAATGGCGACATGAGGTCAAGCCGGGCTTTCGGGTGCTTACGCTGCTCGAGGTGCCGGGGCCAGACGTTCATGCCGAGGCGCGGGACCATACCTTGCAGGCGGCCTTGCTGAAAGTCGTCAAGGACCTGGAGCGGCAGATACGGTCTCGAAGAAGCCGGCGAGCGGAGAGGTGGAAGACCAACCTGCAGCTCGGGTTGATAGCAGGCCAGGGCTCGATGAGGCTGGCGGGCTGCAAAGCCTGAGCCAAGGATTCAATCTCAGCACGAGAGGTGTTATGATGACACGACACAGTTTGAGTTCATTAAAGATACCGGGCATAAACCGCGTGAGAAGCCCAAGCCGCGCCTGCGGGACCGGCCCGGCGCCGCCGGTGACGAAACCGGCAATCCTATTGGTCAGTAACGACATCGCCCTGGGGGAAAACCTCCGGCGTGATGCAGACCGGACGGGGGTTTCGGTGGTGCAAGCGGATGGGTTGGTGGAGGCGGTTCGAGGCCTACGCTCGGCTCAGCTTGCGGCGGTATTGCTTGACCTGGATCTACCCTCACAGGGCGCGTGGGAGATTGCCGACAGTCTGTTGCAGGAGGCTGGCTGCCCGCCACTGATTCTGCTGACGGGGCGGCGAGACCAATTCGACGTAAGCACGGCGATCCGAGCCGGGTCGCTCGTGGATAAATCCGCCAGTTTGGCAAAGCTGCTGGAAGTGGTGGACCAGGCCCTGGCGCTGCCCGATTCCAACCGGGGCGAGCGGAACGCCATTCAACGGATCATGATTCAATGGCTGAGGCCCTGCGCGTGGTCGGCTCCGGTCACGCCGACTACCGTTTCTTGGGGTTAAACGAGTAGATCGATCCAGAGAAAGGACTAGCAGCCTGTTGAAATAATCGCACAAACGTAGAAGATTTGCGATCAAGTCTTCATCCTCATTCTGCGCGCTTTGGACAAGCACGGCCTGCTCAAAGGCAAGTAATCTTGCAGTGGGCCGCAAGCGGCAGGTCGAACCGTCGATCAGGCCCACCTGCAACCCGAACCATTTCGGTGCCTGGATAGAGGCAAGAGCCAGCCCGCCGCCCCCGCCAACCATTAACTGACCCATTTACAAAAACTCGGCGGGTTCAAGATACTGTTGTACGGCGTTGTGGGTGACCAGTTCAGCGTCAAGTGTTCCACGAATGTTAACGGATTCATTGACA
>JBAXTC010000393.1:0-7322 GCA_037130375.1 Verrucomicrobiota bacterium
ATGACATAAGAGGGTTTTGCACTGTATAGTCTGGACCAATCTGAATAGCCTGGCGTCGCAATCGATATGACTTCGTTGCTTTCAAGATAGTAGCGCATCCACAGTTCGCGCAACTCCTTAACCAATCGCTTCACTTCTTCAGGTTCATCATAAAGATCCATCAACAAGTTTTCGGTTGTCCTGAAAACAGCCAGTACATCCAGTGCTCCGCCTAGGTCGGCCATTCCCATCAATACTTTGCCGTTCCACCGTTTGCAGGCTGCGGCATAGATTTCTTTTACGCGCTTGAACCATATGTTTTCAGGATCATATTCAAAGTGCATATCTTTCAATTCTTTTTTCTCATCGCTGTGAAACCAGATGCTTCCTGTTTCGTTTCCGGGTCTTGCACCGAGGAATGCTGCCATTACACCCGGGCCGAAACAATCCATGTTAAAGTAAGGAAACGAATCGCCAATATAAATGTTTTTTGATAACTCATAATCAATCCGGTCGATGATATCTTCTGCGGGAATCGACAAATCCAGGCTCGTTTTTTGTGATAGCAGAGGCGTTGCCGGTTCGGGTCTTCCCGGATCATTTCCTTTCAAGATTAGAGTGGTTCCGCAAAGATTTTCGGGCTGAACCTCGCCGATGGTCGTATCAAGGGCTACGACCAGTGGATGGACACCAGCCACAGAACTGAGAAGGCCTTCTTCGTGCAACTGGTGCGTGGGCGCACCGACTACGCAACCAACAGTTTCACCAATAACGGCGATGGCACCGTCACGGACGCCTCCACCGGATTGATGTGGTCTCAAACCGACAACGGTTCCGGCTTGCTGTGGTCAGACGCCCTCGCCTGGGTGCAGACAAAGAATGCCACCAACTACCTCGGTCGCAACGACTGGCGGATGCCCAACGCCAAGGAACTGCACAGCTTGGTGAACTACGCAAACGCCCCCGACTACAATGGCATGCCCGCTATAGACACAGCGCATTTCACCTGCACCGGCATCACCAACGAGAACGGAGATGCCGACTATCCCTATTACTGGACCTCGACCACCCATGCCGGATATTCGGCCACCGGATCCACCTCGGGCAAGGAGGCCAATTACATCCCCTTTGGCAGGGGTCTGGGCTGGCCCTCCAGCATAGGGAGGTGGGTGGATGTCCACGGCGCGGGCTGCCAGCGCAGCGACCCCAAGACCGGCCCTCCCTACGCCTATGCGACGACCTACACGGTCACCAAGAACGGCGTGACCTACACGGGATACTCCTTCGGTCCTCAAGGCGATGCGTTGCGCGGCTTGAATTACGTTCGCCTCGTGCGGGGAGGAAACTACAGCAGCGTGGACCATGTCGGCGACGGCATCCCTGACGGCTGGCGGCGGCAATACTTTGGCGGCAGCGGCACCACGACCAACGCCATTTCTTGCGCCAGTTGTGACGCGGATGCTGATGGCGTCAGCAACTACAACGAATACATCGCAGATACAAACCCGACCAACACGCTCTCGCACTTCAAAATTCAAAGCGTCACCAATCTTGCCGGCTTGAAGGTGTTCTACCAATCCTCGTCCAGTCGAAAATACTCGCTGTGTTACACCACCAACCTGACTTCGGGCGTGTGGAATTCCATCTCATCGCAAACCAACATCCCCGGCAGCGGCGGCGTGGATTCATTAAGCGACACTGCCCCCGGTGATGCACATCGGTTCTACCGCATCAGCGTGCGCGTGCCATGATGCCTGCCTAACAACGAATCAACGCATGACCACAAAAAGCCAAGCGGCAAACATTCTGAGATTGACCACACGCATCGTGAACTCCTTCACTCGGTCCTTCGTCGCGGTGCTGTTAACTGGCTTGCCAGCCAACGGACTACACGGCGCTCAATCCTACACCATCGTGGGCACCGGTCAGGCCAAGTGCTACGACAACCGCAACGAAATCGCTCCGCCCAAACCGGGCCAGCCGTTCTACGGCCAGGACGCCCAGTTTCAAGCCCATCCGGCCAGCTACACGCTGAGCGCCGACGGTCTGACCGTTCTCGACAACGTCACCGGACTCACATGGCAACGCAGCCCGGATGTGGACGGCAACGGCATCCTCAACCGCGCCGACAAGCTTACGTTGACCCAGGCCCGGGCCCTCCCCGCCAAACTCAACGCCGCCAGGTTCGGTGGCTTCGAGGACTGGCGCCTGCCGACGATCAAGGAGCAGTATTCGCTTTTCGATGAGCGTGGCACCGATCCCAGCGGACCGGGCGGCAACGACACTTCAAAACTGACGCCGTTCCTGGACGCGAAGTTCTTCAAGTTCGCCTACGGCAACCCGAGCATGGGCGAGCGCGTCATTGATTCGCAATACGCGTCGAGTACCAAGTTTGTCGGCAAGGGCGCTCGCGGCTTCGACAAACTGTTCGGCGTCAACTTCGCCGATGGCCGCATCAAAGGCTACGATCTGTTCATGCCCGGCGGCGGTATGGAAAAAACATTTTTCGTGCTCTGTGTGCGCGGCAATCCGAGCTACGGCAAGAACGATTTCCACGACAACGCAGACAGCACAGTCACCGACCGCGCCACCGGTCTCATCTGGTCCAGGGCCGACAGCGGCAAAGGCATGAACTGGCAGGACGCGCTGGCCTGGGTGCAGAAGAAAAACGCGGAGAAATACCTCGGCCACGATGACTGGCGAATGCCCAACGTGAAGGAATTGCAGAGCATCGTGGACTACACGCGCTCGCCCGACACGAGTCACTCGCCCGCGATTGATCCGGTCTTCACCTGCACGACCATCACCAACGAAGCGCACCAAGCCGACTACCCGTTCTACTGGGCAGCGACGACGCACGCCGGGTTTATGGGCGGTGGCGCCGCGATGTATGTCGCGTTCGGTCGTGCGGCAGGCTGGATGTCGTCACGTGCCATGGCGGGTGGACCACCCGATCGGCGCGCTGGCCCCGGACGCGGTCTCGGCCCAGCCCAAGGCGGACCGCCCGGCTCAGGGCCACAAGGCGCCGACGGCGGCGATTACAACTACGTTGACGTCCACGGCGCCGGCGCGCAGCGGAGCGATCCCAAGGCTGGCGATCCCTCGATGTTCCCGCATGGCCGCGGCCCGCAGGGGGACGTCATCCGCATCTACAATTACGTCCGGCTGGTGCGTGGTGGTTCGAGTAAATGAATGCTGGCAGGGCCGTCAGGCTGCCGTCCGCAGACTTTCACTTCACCTGTAGAAAGTCGGCGGTGGAATCCGTTCATCCCCTTGGATATGAATACAAGACAACTGTCGTTTGGCGATGCTCCAGCCCGTTTCGCGCGTGCCGCACTGGTCTCGTTTGCTGTGATGGCCCTCTTTACCAGTTATTCCCTTCAGGCCTACGAGCGACTCCAGGGTCCCACCGAACTGCTCTTCTGGGACAAGACCAACGCTTACAATGGCTACACCTTGTTCGGCAGCCACGGCACGACCTACCTGATTGATATGTCCGGCCAGGTCGTCCACACCTGGCGCCTGGGCACCAACCCGCGCTTCCTCGACAATGGCAATATCCTGGATGCCTCCAAGGATGACCCCAGCGGTTTTCAGGGCTTTGTCGAGGTGGATTGGGACGGCAAGAAGGTCTGGGAATACACTGAAAAGCGGGAAGGCTACGCGCCTCATCACGACTGGGTGCGCATCTTCAACAAGAAGCTGAATGCCTGGACGACGATGTACATTGCCAACAAGTCCATCTCGCACGAGCAGGCCATTGCCGCCGGAGCGGACCCGCAGAAAGGCCCCTACGAGGGGGGCCAGATGGATACGGTGGTGGAAGTGGACATGAACGGCAATGTGGTGTGGGAATGGTGGTTCTTCGGCCACGTGGTGCAGGACGTCGATCCGGCCAAATCCAATTACGTCGGCCAGGGCAAGACCATCGCTGATTACCCGCACCGGATTAATATCAACCTGCCCGGCCGCCCGCTGAAGCGCGATTGGCTCCATTGCAACTCCATGGACTACAATTCCGAGCTGGATCAGGTCGTAGTCAATTCTGTGCAGGGCGAACTGTATGTCATCGACCACGGGAACACTTTCATTCCCGGCGACCCCAAAGCCAGCATTGCGAAGGCCGCCGGGCCGGCAGGCGATTTTCTTTACCGCTTTGGCGACCCGGCGCGTTACGCTCAAGGTGACCCGCCGCGCGTGCTGGAGAATTGGGACAACGCGACTTCCGGCCACAAGCAGATGGGCGGTGCGCACGACGTGCAGTGGATCAAACCCGGCCTGCCTGGGGCTGGGCACTTGATGGTCTTCAACAACGGGCAGTATCTCTTCCAGCGCACGCCGCAGTCCTCCATCATCGAGATCAACCCCTTCCTCGATGCCAACGGGCGGAACACCGGCAAGTATGTCAACCCGCCCGACGCCGGTTATCGCCGCGAAGAGTATGACCGCGACACGCACAATTCACCCCGGCAAATCTCCCGGCAAGTGGCTTGGACCTACCGCTCGCTCAACAATCATGGTTTCTTCAGCCAGATCGGTTGCAGTGGACAGCGGCTGCCCAACGGCAACACGCTGGCCTGCTCGGACACCGAGGGTCACTTCTTTGAAGTTACCGCTGCCGGCAAATTGGTTTGGGAATACATCAACCCGGTCACGAAAGAATTTGGCACCGTCAAACTCTTGGGGGACGCCCTGCCCATGGTGAACAGCGCCTTTCGCGCCTACCGCTACGGAGCCGATCACCCCGCGCTCAAAGGCAAAGACCTCAAACCTCTGGGTACCATCACTGATGCGTTCCCGCGCCAGCCCGATCCTCGCGCCAAGAATCGTCCGCCCGGCCAGCGTCAGGGCGGTGGGAAAGGAAAAGGCGGCGGGCGCGGTCCAGGTGGTGGTGACCAAGGTGGTGGCGGCCGCGGCGGCCAAGGTGGCGGCGACGGCGGCGAACCACGCGGGGGCGGGGATGATGCGAAACCGGCAAAACAATGAACAGACATTCACAGTTATTGCGGTTGGGCTGGGTGGCAATCATCCTGAGCGCTGACGCCGTGCTAATTTACGATCCGTCCGGCAAAAATATCTGGACGATCGAAGTGCCGGCGCACCCGACCAACGTATGCTTTGGCGGGCGGGATGCCCAAACGCTTTTCATCACGACCCGGCCTGCGCTTTACTCGATCAAGATGCGGATTGGCGGCACAGCGAAATCAAATTGCTCGGTGTCCGCGAAACCATGAGCAGCTCGAGTTACATATCTCTTCGCGCATTGACTTCCCTGACGAAACGCTGGCATCAACCATCATCAACTGGCTTGTGAAACAGACCTCTGAACTCTTCACATCGGTCCGGTGGTTCGCCGCCGGTGTGACAGCGCTTGCGATCCTCTCGCCATCCATCCCGTCATCGAACGCGGCCGCACCCGGCAAGCAGCCGAACTTCGTCCTCATCCTGGGTGAGGGCGCGGGCTGGACCAGTACCTCGGTGCAGATGGACGACCGCAATCCCGCCTCGAAAGGCACCGGCATCAAGACGCCCAACCTCAAACGGCTCGCCGCCGCAGGCATGCGGTTCTCCGACGGCTACGCGGCGTCGCCGAAGTTAAGACGCGGGTAATTCCGCCCCATGCGCTGCTCGAATTGCCCGAGGCCGAGACCACCATCGGCCAATTGCTTAAGCGCGCGGGCTATGCGACGGCGCATTTCGGCAAGTGGCACGTCGGCCGGGAACACCCGTCCAAACACAGCTTTGACGAGAGCGACGGACCTACCGGCAACGGCGGCCCCGAGAACGTCGCCAATCCGAATCCCAAACAGGCGCTCGCGATGACGACGCGCGGCATTGATTTCATGGAACGACAGGTGAAAGCCGGCCGTCCGTTCTACCTCCAGATGTCCCACTACCCAAGCCAGGGAGAAAAGGGCGGCGGCGGTGGTGGCAGGAACCGCGGGGCGGACAACCAGGACGAGGAAGTCAGCACCGTGGACAGAACCTTGGGACAAATCCTCGATGCGATGGAGCGGCTTGGGATCAAGGACAGCACTTACATCATTTACACCACCGACCACGGCACGCCGGGGAGGAACCCACCGTTCACCGGCGGCAAAGGAACCGTATGGGAAGGCGGCCTCCGCGTGCCGTTCATCGTAGCCGGCCCCGGCGTCAAGGCTGGCGCATGTTCTCACGTGCGTGTGAGCGCGACGGATTTGTTTCCCACGCTCGCGGAGTTGGCCGGCATTAAAGAGCCGCTGCCCAAAGGTCTCGAAGGTGGCAGCTTCGTGCCGCTATTGATGAATGGCGGCACAGGCACGGTGAAACGACCGCGGGAGGAGTTCATCGTCCACTTCCCGCATTATGATAAGGATCAAGTTGGACCGGCCTCTGCCCTTATCCTGGGGAACTCCAAGCTGATCCGGGCTTATGAAAACGGTGCGCTCTACTTGTTCGACTTGTCCAAGGACATGGGCGAACGGAACAACCTGGCCATGCAAATGCCGGAGAAGGCCGCGGAACTGAACCAGCGACTGACGGACTATCTCAGAGCCGTGAATGCGCAAATGCCATCCCTCAACCCCAATTACGATCCAAGCCAGGCCGCCAATACTCTGCCGTGGGAAAAGCGCAAGGGCGGTGGCAAGCGTGGCGGCGGCAGAGGCGGCGGATCAACTCAATGAAACCCTCTACTAAAGGCAAACAGCATTCCGCCTTTGGCATTCTGCTGAGCCTGGGGCCACCGCCTTGCGACAATATGATTTTTGGTAACTGGACGATGACTAGACGCTGATTCTTGAAAGACCGGAGATTGCTCCCGTCAGCACACTCATTCACGGTGGTCCTGGTTGGGAACGGGCGGAAGGGGACAGCCCGCCACAAGTTCGCGAGCCGGTGTCAGTTTTTCCAAATGACACTCATGCAACCTGTTGTAGTTCTTGGAGTTCAAACCCGAGCATCTTAGCTTCCTTACGCAATCTACGCAGCCGAAACTCACGAGCTCGTCCTTCGCATTGATTGGCGTCCAGCCAGACGAATTCTTCCCCGTATTTCATCATGTCACCCCGTCACACCCTTTGAACAGGGAAGATGGGAAGACAGGGGGCCTTTGAACCTTGAACCGTTGAAGCTTGAACCGTCGAACCTTGAACCGTCGAACCTTGAACCGTCGAACCTTGAACCGTTGAACCTTGAACCGTCGAACCTTGAACCGTCGAACCTTGAACTTTGAACCGTTGAACTTTGAACCGTTGAACTTTGAACGCGCCCGGCCCCGAAATCGCAAACCACAGAAACAGGAAAACAGGGAAGACGGGAAGCAGAAAAGGCACTGCCCCCAACACTCTCAAGAAACTGAT
>JBAXTC010000394.1:0-7318 GCA_037130375.1 Verrucomicrobiota bacterium
CGAACTTGCCAATTACAACCGCGAACTTATCAACTGGAAGCTGGACGAGCAGATGCTCTTTTGGCTGCCTGGTGAACTCACTTGCCCGCAGAACCGACCTACGCTGCGATTAGCCAATTCACCAGCCCTCAAAGATTGGACGGAGGAAATTCTACAGCGCGCACACAAGCTCGAACCGCTGAACATCTGAACCTACCCGGATGAAAAGACAATGAGTGCTGCACAGAATCTCAGCACGAATGCATCATTTTGGCCATTGTCCACAGAAAGCAACGCAATTCACGCCGGATTCAAGTCAGTACCGAGATTACCTGCCCTGGAAGAGGAAGAGCTTTCCTTTTCCCCTCTTCAATGCGGGGTTGGGTGTGCTGATCGCCCTGACCGGCAATCGGCTCGGCTTCTGGCACGGGATAACCGCGCAGAAACTAGAGTCGCTTGGCCATGCGGGAAGCCAGACGGTCCAGCGCCGGCGAATGGTCCAGCGGGTCCAAATGCACGTCCAGGAGGCAGAAGCCTTCTGTCCAACGCTCGGCTTCGGCCAGCGCGCGGTCCAATTCCGCCTCCGTTTTCACAAGAAACCCGCGGCCGGCACCCAGGACTTCGGGCAGACGGTGATAGTGCCACGGCCACACGTCATTGTAAGGACCGTCCTGCATCTGGCGTTCCGTGCCGAAACCACGGTTGTTCAACAGCACCACCACCTAACGCTGACCGGCCTGGAGGACTGCGCGCTCCCGACTGTGGACTGCGCGGCGATCTGGATGGGGCGGGGGATTTTGCCGAGCTTGCGCCGCCGCAGACGCAGACCGAGCAAACCATTAATAAAATCCTTGAACAGGACCTCTTCGTACGTGTGGTACCGGATCGAAAGCTTCTCGCTGGTGGCATAAATCGAGCGCGCCGGATCGAGGCCCACCGGGAAGGTGAGGTTTTCATTTGCGCTGCTGCGAGACTAACAGGACCGATCGGAAGGGTCAAAGCTGTTCGTTGGGAAATCCGATTAGCTGATCCCGAGCATGGTGAGTCTGTTTCGGTATCGACGGCTTAGAGTCAAAGTGGCGCCATTGATCAGCGTCACCTCGTAGCCACCGTAAAGCATTCGCCGAAGTGCTTTAATCCTTTGCGGATTCACGATGACCGAACGGCTGATGCGGACAAGTAACCCTGCGGGCAGGCGTTCTTCGAGCGCATTTAGAGTCTCTCGCAGCAGATGAGATTTAGGGCCAACATGCAGCTCGACGTAGTTATCGGCAGATTCAATCCAATCAATTTCATCCAAAGGCACCCAGACGATATGAGGCCCTGTTTTTACAGCCAGCCGGTCCAGCGGTTTCGTTTGCAGCCGAAGTTGTGTCAGGACGGCAGCCTGTGGTTCCACGTGAATCCCGGCTGCTTTATTCCTAACCTGTTCCATCGCATGACGCAGCGCGGCCTGGAACCGCTCGCGATCAAAGGGTTTCAGCAGGTAGTCAACGGCATGGACCTCGAATGCCCGCAAGGCGAACTTGTCGTGAGCTGTTACAAACACGATCACGGGCATGGGTTGGCTCACGATGGCGGCCAGCACACCGAACCCGTCGAGTTCCGGCATTTGGACGTCCAGGAACACGAGGTCGAGTGATGCCTTCCGAATTGCGGCCACCGCTTCAGACCCGTCCGCGCACTCGCCGATGATTTCGATCTCCGCCTCTTCCTGAAGAAGTTGGCGCAGACGATCGCGGGCGAGTGCTTCGTCATCTACGATCAGCGTTCGGATCTTCATGACTATTGGAACATGAACGGAATGGGAGGGTCAATCGCACCGAGAGGCCTCCTTCCGGGGGGGAGCAGAACTCACAAGCATGGGCATCGCCGTACAAGGTCCGCAGCCGGGCTCGGGTGTTGGAGAGCCCGACACCATCCACCGGCGATTGCGACGCGAGGCCGCCACCGTTGTCATGCACTTCGAGTGTGAGCTCGTCGGCCTGGCGTCTCGCCAGCAGCCGAACCAGGCCGGGCCGCGCATGCGGCTCTATACCGTGGCGAATGGCATTCTCGACGAGCGGTTGCAGGATGAGGTTGGGCACCCTTGCTTCGAGGGTTTCCGGGGCGGCATCGATTTCCACCAGGAGGCGGCTGCCGAATCGGATGTGTTCGATTTCGAGGTAGCGCTGCAAGAATTCCAATTCCTGGCGCAAGGGCACTTCCTGCGTCTCGGTGTGGTCGAGGGCGGCGCGCAGCAGTTCGCTCAGGCGACTGATCATGCGGTCGGCCGCATCGACATTCTTGTGCATGAGCGCGGAGATCGAGTGGAGGCTGTTAAACAGGAAATGGGGATTCAACTGCATCTGGAGCGCCTGAAGCTTTGCCTGGGCCAGGCGTTTTTCGAGTTCGATGGCCCGGAGTTCGCGTTCCCGGTATTTGCGATAGAAATCGAAAGCGCAGGTCACGGCGACCATGACCCAGTAGATCATGAAGTTGAAGTGCCAGGTCTTGACGAGGAGGGGTTGGAATGCCTCGATGAAGGCCGCACCGCTTTGCCAGGCGCCAACCCACGCCCGCAGGAGCATATAGACCAGAGAAAAGATGGCACTGCCCAGGAGATGGATCGCCAGCGAACGGCCACGGGTTCCGGCTTCAAAATGGAAGGTTCGGGCAAGCCGGATCACCGGCACGGACAGCAGGGCAAAGACATACCAATCTCCCAGAGCATAGTTGATGGCTTGCCGCCAGGTAACATCCAGCCCGGCTATGGAACTTGAAATATGAAATTGACAGGCGAAGGAAAGGCCGATCAGGGTCCAGAAAACAAAACCGATCAGCCACTTCACCCAGCGGATTCGAATCGCCGTTCGTAATGTCATGTTGCCTGCCCAGTTCATACGTGTTAAAGCGTAAACGAACCTGTGATGATGAACAAATCCTCTCTCCAATGCCCGCCGGGGGATGCATTGAACGCTGGAAAGGCGGCTTCCAAGATCGAGTTCATGATTTCAGCCCCCGGCTTGCGCCCGCTGGTGCTTGCGTTATGCCTGCTTGGGGAGAAGCCTGCCTTTGCCGCTCCAAGCTCGGGCGCGGAAATCCCAGTGGCGAAATTCACCGATATAAGCCACGAAGCGGGGATCACCTTCACTCATGTAAACGGGGCCTATGGGGATAAGCTGTTGCCGGAGACCATGGGCGGCGGAGTGGCATTTTTTGATTTTGACAACGATGGCTGTCAGGATTTGTTGCTTATCAACTCGTGCTATTGGCCGGGCCATATCCCGGTGGGAAAGGCGCCGCCGACCATGGCGCTGTACCACAACGACTGTCATGGCCACTTTACCGATGTGACCAAGGGCTCCGGGCTGGAGATCAGCGTCTATGGCATGGGGGTGGCCATCGGCGATTATGACAACGACGGCTTGCCTGATGTGTTCCTCACGGCGGTCGGCGGCAATCATTTGTTTCATAACGAGGGCGGGGGCAAGTTCCGCGAGGTGACGAAAGAGGCTGGCTTAGGTGGATTGGCGGACACTTGGAGCAGCAGCGCGGCTTGGATTGATTATGACAACGACGGCCGGCTCGATTTATTCGTCTGCAATTACATCCGTTGGTCTGCGGAGATAGACCTCGCCGCACCCTACGAGTTGCCGAATATCGGCCGGGCCTACGGTCCGCCCCGAAACTTCCAGGGCGCTTTTCCCTGCCTCTATCACAACGACGGCGGCGGCCGGTTCAGCGATGTATCCGCCAAGGCCGGCATTCAGATTCGGCATCCCGGCACCGGCCTGCCGATGGCCAAGTCCCTGGCTGTTTCCCCCGTGGACGTGGATAACGACGGCTGGATTGACCTGCTGGTTGCCAACGATACCGTTCAGAACTTTCTTTTTCATAACCAGCACGACGGCACATTCAAGGAGATCGGCGCGCGCTCCGGCGTGGCCTACGACGCCTACGGCCTCGTTCGGGGCGCCATGGGCATCGACTCCGCGCGGTTCCGCAAAGATGACCGGTTGGGCATCGCCATCGGCAATTTTGCCAATGAGATGAACGCCCTCTACGTCGCTCAACGCGATTCACTCATGTTCGCCGATGAGGCAATCAAGGAAGGCGTGGGACCCGCCAGCCAGAGCCTTTTGAAATTCGGTTTATTCTTTTTCGACTATGATCTGGATGGACGCCTCGACGTCCTCACTGCGAACGGCCATCTCGAGCCGGAAATTCACCGGGTCCAATCCAATCAGCACTACCGCCAGCCGGCTCAGCTTTTCTGGAACCGCGGCGATCTCAAAGGCGGATTCCTCCCTGTCCCGGCTGAGAAATGTGGCAACGATCTCCTCAGACCGATCATCGGCCGGGGTTCGGCTTTCGCCGACATCGACGGTGACGGCGACCTCGATGTGGTCCTCACCCAAATCGGGGGGCCCCCGTTATTGCTGCGCAATGACCAGAAGCTGGGACATCGCTGGATTCGGCTGAAATTGGTTGGAACCAAGAGCAATCGCGACGCCATTGGCGCCTGGATCAAGGTCCGCATGGACGGCCAAGTTCTTTGGCGTCAAGTTATGCCCACGCGCGGCTATCTTTCGCAATCCGAGTTACCGGTCACGATTGGACTGGGAGCGAGTGGAGAAGTTGACGGGGTTGACATCCTCTGGCCGAGCGGCCGCAGCCAGAAGATTCCTCCTCCGCCCACCGGCCGTATAACAGTGGTTACCGAGCCCCGGTGAAGCCTGGGATGTCGCGCCGGGGACCGGGTGCGCCGAAATGCCGGGTTCCGCTGGACAGCGGAGCGGCAATGGGTGTTCAATAGCGCCGTTGATGAAGAGCAATCGAACTGTCGTCCAACTTGGAAATGCCTTGCTGACCGGCTGCATTCTTTTCGCCGGCGCGAGTTGTCGTCCGGATGCGCCCAAAAAGTCGGAGGCGAGCCAACCGGTGGTGACTTTCAAACCGCGGGAGATGGCTGACGCCCTGCATGCAGTGATCGCGGCGGATCGCGAGGTTTATGCGCGGCAGGTAGTTCAGCGCGTGGCCGAGGGGCAAAACGCCAGCGCCTCGGAGGCGTGGAAGACCAACGGATTCCCTCCCTTGCACGCGCAGATGTTGCGCCTGGCCTCGGAGTCCGTCCAGCAGAAGGGCGCCGAATTTCACTATGTCCTGCGCTCCCTCTGGCCCATCAACTCGAAGGATGCCCCCGAGACCGCCACCGAAAAGACCGGCCTCCAATATCTGCTCGACCATCCCGACTCGAACTATTACTCCGAGGAGTCCTTAGGCGGCCGGCGCTATTTCACCGCGGTCTATCCCGACCGCGCCATCGTGCCGGCCTGCTTCGAATGCCACAACCAGCATCCGAACAGTCCGAGGAGAGATTTCAAGCCTGGCGATATCATGGGCGGCATGGTGGTCAGGGTGCCGCTGGAATTCTAGGATACGGCTGATGTGATGGGTGACGCTCGTCGTAGTATCCTGCTCTTATGGATAAGCCTCGGGGTCCACGCGTTCGTGTTTGCCCAGGGCTGGCAGGAAGGACCGGGCTGCCGGTTTAAGGAATTGATGGTTTCATCCGGGGGCAAGCCGGGGTTTACGCTGCTGCCACCGCGGGAAACGGGCGTCTGGTTCACCAATTCGCTGCCGGAATCGCGGTCGTTCACAAACACGATTGCGGCCAATGGCTCGGGGGTGGCGGCAGGAGACATGGATGGCGATGGGTTGTGCGACCTTTTCTTCTGCGGGTTGGGCGGAGGCAGCCGGCTGTATCGGAACCTGGGCGGTTGGCACTTCGAGGATATCACCGAGCGCGCCGGCATCAGATGCACGAACCTGGATGCCACAGGGGCGGTGTTTGCGGACACCAATGGCGACGGGCATCTGGATCTGCTGGTCAATTCCATCGGCGGTGGCACCCATGTCTTCATCAATGACGGCCAGGGACGGTTCCGCCATAGCCCACTGGTGCTCAATGCCGGCCGCGGGGGAACCTCGCTGGCTTTGGCCGACACCCGCGGCCGCGGGTGGCTCGATCTTTATGTAGCCAATTACCGCGCCTCGACGATCATGGACGCCCCCGGCACGCGGTTCAGCATGAAAATGGTCAATGGCCAGGCGGAGGTCGCGCTGATTAACGGGCGTCTGCCGACCGATCCGGAATGGACTAATCGTTTTCGGTTTAAGACGGAAATGGATGAGCAAGGCCGCAGTCGGTTGGGTCGCGAAGAACTGGGCGAGCCGGATGTGTTCTTCCGGAACAATGGCCAAGGCGGTTTCGAAGCGATCTCGTGGACCGCAGGCTGCTTCCTGGAGCCGGATGGTCAACCGCTCGCCACCCCTCCATTTGACTGGGGTTTGTCGGTCGTATTCCGCGATTTCAACGGCGACGGTTGGCCCGACATTTACGTCTGCAACGACTTTCAGTCTCCAGACCGTTTTTGGCTCAACGACGGCCAGGGTCACTTCCGCGCGGCCCCAGCGTTCGCACTGCGGGAAACAAGCCTTTCATCGATGGGCATCGACGTGGCCGACCTGAACCGCGACGGGTTGGATGACTTCATGGTGGTGGATATGTTGAGCCGTGAGCATCGACGACGAATGACGCAACGCAACGCGATGTATCCCGGACGTTCCATGTCCGGCTCGATGGGCGACCGGGAGCAGTATCCGCGCAATACACTTTTCATGAACCGCGGCGACGGCACGTACGCCGAGATCGCACAGTACGCCGGTCTGGAAGCTTCCGAGTGGTCGTGGGCTCCCATCTTCCTCGACGTGGATCTCGATGGATACGAGGATGTGTTGATTCCGAACGGGTTCGTCCGCGACAACATGAACGTGGATGTCCAGAGCCAGATTAGAGAGGCCACTGCCTCAAAGAGAATTCGGTCGGTTGAGGACCTTTCGATGCGGAAGCTCTTTCTGCGCCTGGCAACGCCCAACCTGGCTTTTCGCAACCGGGGCGACCTGCGGTTTGAAGAGGTTGGCCGACAATGGGGCTTCGCCGCGGCGATGATTTCCCAAGGCGCCTGCCTGGCGGACCTGGATAATGACGGGGGCTTGGATGTGATCGTGAACAACCTGAATGACGCGGCCGGGCTGTATCGAAACAATGCCTCCGCGCCACGAATCGCGGTGCGTTTGCGCGGAGCACCGCCCAACACGCGGGGGATCGGGGCGCGGATTCGGGTGAGCGGGGGACCGGTTCCGCAGAGCCAGGAAATGATGTGTGGCGGGCGGTATCTGTCGTGCGACGACACGCTGCGCGTGTTTGCGGCAGGCAGCCTGACCAACCATTTGCGCCTTGAGGTAACCTGGCGCAGCGGCAAGCGCAGCGTGGTGCCGGACGCCAAGCCCAATT
>JBAXTC010000395.1:0-7290 GCA_037130375.1 Verrucomicrobiota bacterium
ATATCCCTGGCGAAATGGAATGGGAGCGCTACGAGATCTCGACGAAGAATGGGATTGCGCTGCCTTCCGACGTCGTGGCGAGCCTCCAGGAAGCCGCCGTCATGGTGGGATTGGATTTCCAGAAAGTATTGCCATGAAGATCGTGCCAGCTTTGTCCGTCCAAGCTCGCGAAACAATTGTGGTCACAGACCAGTGTCTAACATGAAACATTCCATCTCCGGGAGCACGATCGGCTACATTGACGTATCAGTGCCCCTGAGCGCCAAGGTGCCGATGTGGCCCGGGGCGCCGCCCTTTGAAATCCATGAGGAGAAAATTCCGCTCGGCAAGAAGGACGTCATCACCGTATCGAATCTGAAGCTCACTGCTCATTGCGGGACGCACATTGATGCGCCATTACACTTCGACAAGAACGGCGCGACGATTGATGCGGCTGACCTCTCTCTGCTCATGGGCCACTGCCGGGTGTTTCACCATAAGCATCGACGTCACATCACCAGGGCGGATCTCGCAGCCTTGGGCGACGATCTGCCGCCGCGGGTGCTATTCAAAACTGTCAACAGTGCCCGACTCCATGCCGGAAAGCTGGACAAGAACTTTATCTCCCTGCTACCCGACGCCATCGAGGAATTGCTCGCGCGCGGTGTGCGGGTGCTCGGCGTCGATGGGTTCTCCATCGGGCCTTATGGCCCCATCAGCGACAGCAACCACGTTCGCTACTGCGGGACGGGCGGTTTGATTATCGAAGTGATGGACCTCACCGCCGTCAAACCTGGCGACTACTTCCTGGTTGCCTTGCCGCTCAAGATTCTTCGCGCCGAAGCCGCTCCCGCTCGGGTGATCCTATTCAAGCCGGAGGATGCGCCAGTGCCAGGCGGCATCAAGCTAAGACACAAATCATCCCAAACCTGAAACATTAACTGAAAAGAACATAATTATGAGCAAATACAATGTCCCCTATCGCAGTGACGATTGGTATGTCAGCCCATGGAACTTCTACCCGGAGGTTACCAAAGATTTCCATTTCCCGCGCAAAGTCACCGTGCATGACGTCACGTTGCGGGAAGGCGAACAGCAGACCGGGGTGGTCTTTGACCGCAAGGATAAGGTCGAGATTGCCAAGAAGCTCGCCGAGCTCGGTGTGGACCGGATCGAAGCCGGGATGCCTGCCGTCTCCCAGGGAGACGAGGATGCCATCAAGGAAATCGTCGATTTGAACCTGGGGCCGGAGATTTTCGCGTTCAGCCGGTGCATGGCCTCGGACATCAAGAAGGCCCATGCCTGCGGCTGCAAAGGCACGATATTGGAGATCGCGTGCAATCCGCCCTTTGTGGAGAAGGCTTACGGCAAGACCATGGATTGGGCCAAGAAGTCCGCCATCGAGGCCACGCAGGCGGCCAAGGAACTCGGATTGCACGTTTCGTTTTTCACCATTGACGGAACTCGGACAGACATCGACGTTTTGCTCGATGTGGTGGATGAAATTCGGGAGAAGGGCCACATGGATGCGTTTGTGTGCGCTGATACTTTCGGCTGCGTCCATCCGCAGGCGGTTTATCACATCATGAGGAAGATCAAGAAACGATTCAATGTCCCCCTCGAGGCTCACATGCACATGCACTTCGGCCTGGGAGCAGCCAATACCCTCGCTGCGGTTGCCGCCGGCGCCGACGTTGTGCATCTGGCGGTTTCAGGCGTTGGCGAAGGTGCGGGCAACACCCCACTGGAGGACGTTGTCCTCTCCTTGAAGTGCCTCTACGGGATTGAGACTAACGTCAAGACTGAGAAATTTGTCGAGGCCAGCCAGTTCGTCTGCAAGAAGGCCAACAATCATATTCTTCCCCCCAATCGTCCCATTGTCGGCCGCGATGTTTTCCGCGTCGAGTCCGGTATCGGTTTGATGTTTTTCCACAACGCCGAAAAAGCGGGCGATCCCAAGATTGTCGGCTCAATCCAACCGGAACTGGTTGGGCAGCCGCCTTGGGAATTTGTCATGGGCAAGAAGAGTGGCATCTTTTCGGTCGAGCGCTGGCTCAAGCAAATCGGACGCACACTCAACGAGGAGCAGAAAAACGCGGTGCTCGCCAAAGTGAAAGAGCTGGCCATTGCCCAGAAGCGCCTCATCACGATGGACGAGTTCAAGGGCTTTGTGAATGAGGTGGACGGAAAGAAAGGATGAGCAATCTCGAACATCCCTACGTTCAGCATCTCATCCGGCTGGCGAGGAAGAGTCGGGCACGGGTGGCCGTGCCCGACGCCCAGTTTGACGTTCGCGTTCTCGAAGCGGCCGCGATTGTTCACCGCGAGAACTGGCTGCATGTGGTTCTTACCGGGGCGCGAGCCGACATTGCCGCCCTGGCCAAGCTGCATCACATCGACCTCACCGGCATCGAGATCATCGACCCCGCCGAGCGGTCGGATTTTTCCGAGCTATGCAACGAATACGGCCGCCTGCGGGCCAAAGAAAACCTCTCTTCCGCGCAAATCGGCCAGGTCTTGCGCGACCCCGCTTATTTCGCCTGTATGCTGCATCGGCACGGCGAGGTCGCCGGTATCTGTTCCGGTGTGTACTATTCGACGGCCGACATCGCCCGGCCCGCCATCAAGATTCTCGGCCTGCAGCCGGGGGTAGCCAAGATGACCGCGCTGGCGGTCGTCGTGTTTCGGCACACGCCGCTTGGCGACAACCTTGTCTTGGCGTGTGCCGATGGCACGGTACTGCCGCGACCCTCTTCCGAGGAGTTGGCGGACATCGCCATTCTCGCTGCTGACAAGGCCAGGGTCATTCTGCCGGACAGGCCACGCGTGGCGATGCTTTCCTTCTCGACACTCGGCAGTGCGAAACACGAGGAAGTGGACCGCGTGGTGCGCGCCTTGGAGTTGGTTCGAAAACGCCGCCCCGACATCTGCATCGACGGCGAATTCCAACTCGACACCGCGCTGTCGCCTTACGTCGCAGCCAAGAAAGTTAAACGCCCTTCCGAAGTCGCCGGCTGCGCCAACGTCCTTATCTGGCCGGACCTGCAAACGGGTAACGTCGCCGGTAAAGGCATGCTGATGATGGGGCCGGGAGCCCTCGTCGGCGCCTGTTTCCTCGGACTCAATGGCGTCGTCAACGATCACTCGCGTGGCGCGACCGTCGAGGAGATCGTCATCAACCTCGCGTTTGTCGGCGCCCAGATTAGCTCCTCATGAAACTCCTCGTCGCCAACGTCGGCAGCTCCTCATTCAAGTGTCAATTGCTGGCCATGCCGTCCGAAAAGGTGCTGGCCAAGGCCCGCGTGGAACGTATCGGCGAATCCAAATCGCCGGTCGAGTGGCTTGACCGGCACGGGGGTCGGCGCACAGCGGAACCGCAATTGCGCAACTACGTCGATGCCATCCGCTTTGTGCTCGAGCAGTTGACCAACCCCGCCGACGGCGTCCTTGCCAACCTTCGGGAGGTGGACGCTGTCGCCTTCAAGCCCGTATGCGCGAAAGGCGGCATTACCGGCGCCCAGCACCTCACCGACGAGGTGCTTGCCGCGATGGAGGAATTCAACGACTACATTTGCCCGCTGCATAACGAAGCTTGCATTCGGGCGGTGAAGAGTTTTCGCGAGTTGCTGCCTGGCACGGCGATGGTCGGCTTGTTCGAGACGTTTTTCTTCTCGGACTGGCCGGACTACGCGCGCATTTTCGGCATTCCCTGGGATTGGACCGAGAAGTACAACGTTCGCCGCTCGATGGGTCATGGCGCCAGTCATTTCTATGTAAATCGCCGTGTCGCTCAACTCATCGGACGCAGGCCCGAGGATTTTAATGCCGTCCACCTGCATCTTGGTGGCAGCTCCTCGCTGACGGCGGTGAAAGCCGGTCAATCCATTGACGGCTCAGGCAGCTTCACCATGCAAGGTGGGCCGCCGCTCTCGGTCCGCAGTTCGGACATGGATGGGTTCCTTGTTGCCTACCTCTGGTCCAAAGGGGAGGGGACACCCAAACAGATTGTGGACCGGATGATGACCGAAGGGGGGCTGGCCGGCATCAGCGGCATGGGTTTCGACATGCGGGATTTGCTCGCCGCGGCGCAAGATGGTCATGCGCGCGCGCGCCTGGCGGTGGACACTTACGTCTATCAAACCCGAAAATATTTGGGAGCAATGATGATGGCGCTGGGCCGAACCGACGTGATCACCTTTGCCGCGGGCACAGGCGAGGCCAGTGTCGAAATTCGCGAGATGATTCTAAAAGACGCGCAAGATTATGGGATTCGTCTGGATCGAGAACGCAATGCGCGGTGCGCTGGGCGGGAAGCTTTGATATCGAGCGACGATTCGCCCGTTCAGGTCTGGGTTGTCCCCACCAACGAAGAAATCGTGGTTGCCCGCGAATGCTCCCGATTGCTCGGAGTTGGGCCAGGCTTGGAGGCAAAAGCTTCCACCGGCTTCTAATCACTCTTCTTGAATGGATATTGGATCAGCAATGGCTAAGAGTATCGGATCAACAGTCTAAATGTGAAGACGTTGCAGAATTATGTGAATGGTCAATGGACCGATTCGAAGTCCGGCGAGCGCCGCGCCGGCTTCAATCCCGCTGACCGCCATTTGGAGATCTGCACGGTGCCGGCTTCCACTTCGGCAGATGTCGAGCAGGCTATTGCGGCCGCGCAGACGGCGTATCCGGCGTGGGCGCGGACGCCCGCGCCGAGGCGGGCGGAGACGCTGCGGGCTGTTTGGGAGGTGATGAAGGCGCGAGTGGAGGAATTTGCACGGACGATCACCCTGGAGAACGGCAAGACGCTGCGCGAGTCTCGGGTCGAGGTCCAGGCGGCGTTGAAAGAACTCGATTTTCAGTTGGGCCAGGGCCGCAGGTTAGGCGGCCCTCAGCTTGGTTCGGAGCTGGCGGGAGTGAGCTGCCAGTTGCGGCGTGAGCCGCTGGGCGTTGTCAGCTTGATCACACCCTGGAATTTTCCGCTGAATGTCGCTTGCCGGAAACTCGTGCCGGCGCTGGTTGCCGGGAACTGCTGTCTGCTCAAGCCGGCGGATCTGACTCCGATGAGTGCGGGGCTGTTATTCGAGGCGTTGCATGATGCCAAACTGCCTGCCGGAGTCGCCAACCTGGTATTTGGTCGCGGCTCGGTCATCGGAGAGACGCTGGTGATGCATCCGTCCATCAAAGCGGTTTCGTTCACCGGCTCGACCGAGGTTGGCGTCGGGATTGCCACGCGGTTGGCCGGGCGCGCCACCAAAGTGCAACTCGAGATGGGCGGCAAGAACCCGCTCGTGGTGCTGCGGGATGCGGACCTCGAACTTGCGGCCGAAGCGGCGGTGGTCGGCGGCTATTCTTGCGCCGGCCAATGGTGTACGTCCACCAGCCGTGTGATTGTCGAGTCAGCGGTTTACGAGGACTTTCTCCGGCTCCTGGTGGCCAAAGTGGAGAGTTTGAAGGTTGGCAATGGCCTGAATGAATCGGTCAATGTTGGACCGGTCTGCGGCGCACAGCAGTATGAAACCATTCTGAAGTATATCGATATTGGGAAACAGGAAGGCGCGCGGCTTTGCGTCGGTGGCAAGGCCCTTACTGAGGGCGCGCTGAGCGCAGGCTATTTCATCGCGCCAACCGTGTTCGCGGATGTCAAACCCGGGATGCGGATAGCGCAGGAGGAAATCTTTGGGCCGGTGCTCTCGGTGCTGAGGGCGCAGGATTTTGAAGAAGCCCTGCGTGTGGCCAATGGCATTGCCTACGGGTTGGCCTCGTCGATTTACACTCGCGACCTGGCTAGCGCACAGCGGTTTATCTCCGAGAGCGAAGTTGGGCTTTGCCACGTGAACATGCATACGGCTTATAAGGAGCCGCAGCTCGAGTTTGGCGGTGTGAAGGAATCCGGGCGGGGCGCGCCCGAAGCCGGCGAAAGCGGCGCAGAATTCTTTACGCGCCACAAGGCGGTCTATGTGAAGGAATAAACATGAAATTTGGAAAACTGGAGCTGAATCCCGCCGAGAATCCGGCGGTGTTGGACACTGCAACATGGGACCGTGCGGCGGCTTGGAAAGCCGTTGATGGTTCAGGCTGCAACTGGGTCCTTGTCCGGAAAGAACCCGCTTTGGCGGGCGCAACCTCGGCTCAGGGTTCGAAGCTGCAGCTTCATGCGCCATCAGCGGCTGAGACTTCTTCAGCGACTCTCTTCCTGGCATCGCTTCCTGATGGACAGGATGTGCTCCTCCGCATTGGCGATGGAAATATCCAGGAATTGGGCGAGCCTTTGGGCCAGAAGCGGCTCTCCTCGGGCGAAACTCTGTCCGCGTATCCAACTGATGCGGATGTGCTTGACCGTTTTTGCCGCAAGTTTAAGCCTGAAAAAGGCAGCCGGCGTTTGGGGGCGACGCCGCGGCTGGGGGTCGGCACGCGGATGACCTCGTCGGTCTGGCCGGGGATTTTTCAGGCCATGACCCAGCGCGGATTTGCCACCAACGCCATCCAGAACTCAGTGCGTGAGTTGAACCTGCTCGAGCCGCTGCTGGCAGGCGCGCCGCCGGAAAAGAATTACTCGACCGGCATTGGCACCATCGAGTGCGGCTGGACGGGCAGCACTTACGAGGGCCTCTGGGTGGCCGGTGTGCTGGCTGCGCTCAAGTGGGACGGGCCGTTGCGGTACGGGGCTGATGCCGATCACGTGCAGGTCAAGCGCGGCGCCGACGGGTTGGACCGCGCCAAACGGGTTCTCCGAGCAGCGCGCTATTACTCTTTCTATACGCTGGACATGGCGGATGTTCTGGATTACGCGGCGTTGGACGAGCGTTCGGCGGCCGTGGCGGAACGATTCCTATCACAACGAATCCCGGGGCGCGCGGAACGAGCAGGGGTTTTGGAATATCACCAGCAGCCTCTCCGGTTGGGTTCACGTTTGGTGCAACTGGATGCCGCAGCCGTCGGGCGTTTTGTCGGAAAATATTGGGATGCTTTGGCCATGCTGGAAGAGTTGGCTCGATTTATCGCCGGGTTGAAGGAGGAGCCGGATTTTGATCTCGAGCTAACGATTGACGAGCATCCGCCCGAGGTCGCGGCCTTTGATTGCCTGACCACGAACGAAGAGGTTCTCTTTCTGGCCCGCGAAATCCAGCGGCGTCGATTGCCGGTGACCCACCTGGCACCGAACTTCGGCCAGGAGAAGGGCTATGATTACCGGTGTCCAGACGGGCTGGAGGGTCTGGAGCGGCGCGCGCAGGCCCAGTTCCAAATCGCAAAGGAGTTCGGTTTAATGCTCGATGTCCATTCGGGCGACGACTTGACCAGCGCCCCGCGACGGGTGTT
>JBAXTC010000396.1:0-7289 GCA_037130375.1 Verrucomicrobiota bacterium
TTCAACGGTTCAAGGTTCAAGGTTCAACGGTTCAAGGTTCAAGGTTCAAGGTTCAGGCGTTCAAAGGCCCCCTGTCTTCCCGCCTTCCCTGTTCAAAGGTTGTGACAGGGTGCAACTCTGTTGTCTCTGTTGTCTCCTGTGAGTTCAGTTAAATCATAGGTTCCAGCTTTTTGAGCATCAAAAAGTCAAAGCCTGGTCGGGACGGATGCCCGGGCGACGGAAGACTCGCTGGCCCAAAACCCAGCGCGATTGGCCGTTGACATTTGCGGCCTGATGCCCGCCAATTCTCGGGCATGAAAGCCTGGCTTATCGACGGTCTCAACGGCATCGGCCATCTTCGCCTGGCCGATCACGCTGATCCAGTCCCGCAGGAGGGTGAGGTTGTTCTTGATGTCCATTATGCCGCGCTGAACCCCGCGGACAGCTACCTGGCCGAAGGGCAATATCCGGCCAAGCCACCCATGCCTCATATCCTCGGTCGCGACGGCATAGGAACTGTCGTCCAGGTGGGCGGAGGCGTGAGCGCGCCTCGCCTCGGTGATCTGCAAGTGATCCTGCGGGGCGATGCCGGTATGAACTGCGCGGGCACCTTCGCACAGCGTGTGGCTGTTCCTGTGCAAAACCTGGTTGAGATTCCGGCTGGATGGAGCGAGCAGGAGGCTGCGGGCGCCACGCTGGTTTATCTGACCGCCTATCAGGCATTGACTATGTGGGGGCCGCTGCCGCCCTCCTCGGTCGTGCTAGTGACTGGCGCGTCGGGGGGTGTGGGTGTGGCGACCGTGCAACTTGCCGCCGCCATGGGCTGCACGGTGCTTGCTCTCTCACGCAGTCCCGGGAAGAGCGACCGCCTTTGCCAACTCGGCGCCGCCGCCACATTCAGTCCTGACGATCTCCGGTGGCGCCAAGCAGCCAAATCCCTGCTGGCCCCGCGGCGGGTGGACCTGGCCATCGATAGCATCGGCGGCAAGCTTCTGCCCGAGGTTATCGACACCCTGGGCGAAGGCGGCAAAGTGAGCCTGGTCGGTCGCCTCGCGGGTCCGGTTCCCAGCTTCAACACGGCCGCCCTGTTCTTCCGCCGAATCCGAATGGGCGGGGTGGCGGTCGGCGCCTGCACCGCCGCCGAAAGCCACGCCAACTGGCACCATGTCATCGAGCTGCTCTCCCGTTCTGCTGCCCGTCCGCAGGTGGACAAGGTATTCCCCTTCCACCAACTTCCAAAAGCCTTCGAGCGCCTGGTGCAAGGGCCGATGGGAAAGGTTTTGGTGGCGGTAAGGAGCGAGCCAGTGCTTTAGCCCTTTTTAGCGCTTCACCGCTTCACGGCTTCAGCACGATCTTGCCTGCCAGCGCGCCCGTCTTCTGGATCGTGCTTTCTTCCTGCAACCGATGTGCCTCGGCGGCCTGGGACAACGGCAGCACCCGGTCAATTCGCGCTTTGAGTTTGCCTTCCGTCAGCCAGCGGTTGATGGCGTTGGCGGCGGCCCGTTGTTCCCGGACGTTCGCGTTGAACATCGCAAATCCATGCAGGGAACAATCCTTCACATAAAATTGACCCACTGGGAATGTTGGCCGCGCCTCGCGCCCCGCCATGATCACCATGCGGCCCCGCATCGCCAGCAGCGGAATCGTCCGTTCAAAGTCCGGTTCCCGCAGCGTTTCCCACCAGACATTCACGCCGTCAGGCGCGAATTCCTTGATCGCGGCATCCACGTTCTCCGTCTTGTAATTGATCACCAGGTCGGCGCCTAACTGCCGGCACATCTCGGCTTTTTCAGCGCTTCCGGCCGTCGCAATGACGCGCGCGCGCAGGATCTTGGCCATCTGGACGACGCAGGACCCGACACCCCCCGAGCCGCCGTTCACAAACAGCACCTCACCCGCCTTCAAGTTGGCGTAGCGCACCAGGCCAAGCTGAGCGGTGATGCCGACCAACGAAAGAGCCACGATGTCTTCGTCGCTGATACCCTCGGGAGTCGGATGCAGCCAGCGCTGATCGACGGCGGCGAACTCGGCGAAGGTTCCCGCGCGTCCGTCCGAGCCCTGATTTGTCGCCCAAACCCGATCGCCCACTTTGAAGCCTTTAACGCTCGCGCCCGTCTCCACCACCGTGCCTGCGAGATCGCGGCCCAGGATAAAGGGAAACGACAGTTTCGCCGGGATGGCTCCGCTGCGGATGTAGGTGTCGATGGGGTTCACATCGACGGCCGCGACTTTAATGAGGCACTGGCGCCGAGTGGCTTTCGGGATCGGCAGGTCGCCATAGGTGATGATATCAGGTGCTCCGGTTTGATTGATGTACGCGGCTTTCATGTCTTTTTCTTTCATAATTCTCGATGCCGCCCAGTCTAACCGCTTTAGACTGCGGCGGCAAGCAAAGCGCGACAGCAAAGCGCGACACCGCTTTGGCTAAGGCTGGCCCAGGCGGACGCATCAGGCGATCACTGCGGTTAGGCAAAGCGGCCTCGCGCTGCGCTTGCCCCCGGCAGTCCACGCCTGTTTGGTCCGAACGCCTCTGCGACTTTGGCAACGGCCCTGCCTGCAGCCTGCCTGGCCGGCTCCACGGCAATGGCAACCTTTACATTTTCCGCCGCATGCTTGAGTCTGGCGGCTGGAATAACGATGCACACTGCAGCCGACACAACCTCAGCTAACAGGAATTGGACGCCGACGTCGTGGCAGAGCAAGCCGGCCGCCCAGCAACCGGTTTATCCCGATTCGGCAGCACTTCAGAGTGCGCTGGCGCAACTGGCCCGGCTTCCTCCCCTGGTCACCAGTTGGGAAATCGAAAACCTCAAGCTCCAACTGGCCGAGGCAACCTGCGGCCAAAGGTTCCTGCTGCAAGGAGGGGATTGTTCCGAAAGCTTCGATGACTGCGAATCTTCCGCCATCGCCAGCAAGCTGAAGATCCTCCTGCAGATGAGCCTGGTGCTGGTGCAGGGCGGCAAGAAACGGGTCATCCGCATCGGCCGCTTTGCCGGCCAATACGCCAAACCTCGATCCACCGACACCGAAACGCAAAACGGCGTCACGCTGCCCAGCTATCGTGGCGACATGATCAACCGGGCCGGGTTCACCGGGGAAGCCCGGACACCGAACCCGGACTTGCTGCTTCGCGCCTATGAGCGGTCCGGCCTAACCATCAACTTCATTCGCGCCCTGATCGAAGGCGGCTTCGCCGATCTCCATCATCCGGAATACTGGCAACTGGGGTTTGTAGCCAATTCATCGCACGCTGCTGATTACACGCGAATGGTCGAATCCATCGGCGAATCACTGCGTTTCATGGAGACACTGACCGGGTGCGTGCTGGCCGACATCAACCGCGTGGATTTTTTCACCAGCCACGAGGGGCTGCAGCTTTATTACGAGCAGGCTCAGACCCGGCAGGTGCCGCGCCGCACTGGCTGGTATAACCTCTCCACCCACTTCCCATGGATCGGCGAGCGCACGCGCGCACGCGACGGCGCGCACATCGAATACTTCCGCGGCCTCGCCAATCCCATCGGCGTCAAAATCGGCCCGGCGGTCACCCCCGACGAGGCGCTCGCGCTGGCCGAGACCCTCAATCCGCAGAACGAACCGGGTCGGCTGACATTTATCCATCGCCTGGGCGCAGGCCGCGTGGAAGAATGCCTGCCGCCGCTGGCCGAGGCGATTCGGCGTCATGGCAAACAGGTGCTCTGGTGCTGCGACGCCATGCACGCCAACACGGAAACCACGAAGAGCGGCATCAAGACCCGCCGTTTTGACAACATCCTTGCCGAACTCGATCAGTCCTATCGCATCCTCAAAGCCTGCGGCACGCACCTTGGCGGTGTGCATTTCGAGTTGACTGGTGACAACGTCACGGAATGCATTGGCGGCGCCAGCGGAGTGACCGAAGCGGATTTAAGCCGCGACTACCGAACGACTTTGGACCCACGGCTCAATTATGAGCAAGCGATGGAAATGGCCATGGTCCTGGCGCGGCTGATGGCCAACCATGCGAAGTGAGGCCTGGCTTTTGGCGCATGGTAGCATCCCTCCGCCCATGCGGCTTTCGTGGAATGAGATTCGCCACCGCGCCATCGTCCCCAACGCCAAAAGAACCTCGACGAAGCTCTTTCGATAGTTGCTTAAATATCCAAGATCGCGGTCAATACAGTCCGAAGTCGTCTTATGAACAAACCCCTGACAATCTCCTTGCTTCACAAGCAAGCTGCCGCCTTTGCGAAACAAGAATCCGAGCACAACGAACCCAGCCTTTTTGGGGTGACGGATGGGAAAGCCGTCGGCACCTACTTGGAGCACAAGTTTCAAACCCATTTGCAAAGCCGCTATACGTACGTCCGTGGGTCGTCGGCCAAGGGTATCGACTTTCCGAAGCTTGGCGTAGACATCAAGGTAACGAGCATTCGCCAGCCACAATCTTCCTGTCCGTTCAGCAGCGCCCGGCAGAAGATCTATGGTCTCGGCTACGCCTTGCTCGTCTTCGTTTACGACAAGCACGACGACCCGACCTCGCGCACCGGACACCTCGACATCCAGCACACCATCTTCGTCGAGCGCGAAAGAACAGCCGCGTGATTGAGCAGGCGGGCAAGGTTGGTGGTATTCTCCGTCTCGTATGAGGACCACCACACGAATCGAATTCGGTGATTTCCAAACGCCTTTGCCGCTGGCGCGCGAAGTTTGCGCTCGGTTGAAAGCCCAGGGCGTGCGAGCGGATATTGTCATCGAACCGACCTGCGGCCTGGGGGTTTTTCTGCTAGCTGCTCCTCCCAGACCTAAAGCGACTCGTACCAAAAGGAGCGTCTCCAGCTTCTAAATCCGAGGGCTTCCAACAAGTCCTCGGCCCGGTTGACATAAGCATTGTCGGTATTCATGAAATCGGGCTTGGATTCCCTTTCGGCCATTCCCATTATCGGGCGGCATGGCGGAAAAACGAGAGTTTGGGCGCGTGGCCGCGATTGGCGTCTTGCTGGCACTGGCGAGCGTGGCGGTTTACTTGGCGGTGCTGGAATGTGGCTTCACCAATTATGACGATCCTTCCTACGTCACGGATAACCTGCTGGTGCAGGCGGGGTTGACGTGGGCCGGCGTGGGAGGGGCGTTCACCCAGCACACCGGTAATTGGCATCCGTTGACCTGGCTGTCGCACATGCTGGACTGCCAGCTTTACGGGCTCAACCCGGCGGGCCATCACCTCACCAGCGTCTTCTTTCATGCCGCCAACTGCGTGCTGCTGTTTCTGTTGCTCCGTTCCCTCACTGGTGCGTTTTGGCGCAGCGCTTGTGTGGCGGCGTTCTTTGCGCTGCACCCCCTGCACGTCGAATCGGTGGCGTGGGTGTCGGAACGCAAGGACGTGCTCAGCGCGTTTTTCGGTCTGCTCTCGCTGTGGGCCTACGGCTGCTATGTGGAAGGCCAGCGTCTCAAGTCCGAAATCGGTAGTTCGAAACCCGAAGCCCCAAGTTTGCAGTCACCAGCCCGAGGGATCACGTCCCGCTGCCTTTCACGCATCACGCATCACGCATCACGCATCACGCATCACGCATCCATTCTCCATCCTCCATCTTCCATTTTCTATCTCCTCTCTCTCTTGTGCTTTGCCTTGGGTTTAATGAGCAAGCCGATGCTGGTGAGTTGGCCCTTCGTGATGTTGTTGCTGGACTTCTGGCCTCTGGGCCGCTTTGAACTCGATGCTAAGAACTTAAGACTCAAAACTCTTTCCCCCCTGTTAGTCGAGAAAGTCCCCTTTTTCGCCCTGGCGGCAGCTTCGTGCGCCGTTACGTTCCTGGCGCAGCAGGCGGGAGGCGCGGTGGCGTCGTTGGAGCATATCCCGATCAGGTTGCGGCTGATCAACACGGCGGTGGATTACTGCCGCTATATCTGGAAGCTGATGTGGCCGGTCGATTTGGCGGTGATTTATCCCTACGTTTACCACTGGCCCCCGGGCGTGGTGGCGGCAGCGGTAACGGCGCTGGCAGCCGTTACGGCGGTGGCGGTCTGGCAGCACCGGCAGCGGCCCTATCTGCTGGCCGGGTGGGCCTGGTATTTGGGGATGCTCGTGCCGGTCATTGGGTTGGTGCATGTGGGCAATCAATCGATAGCGGATCGCTATACGTATCTGCCAGCGATTGGTTTGTTTCTCATCTTGGCCTGGGGCGGTGCAGAACTGGCTGGCGCGTGCTCCCGGTGCCGGGCAGCGGTGACCTGGGGTGCCGCCGCCTTGTTGACGGCTTGCGCTGTTCTGACACCACTCGAGGTGCGGCATTGGCAGAATACGGAGACGCTTTTTCGACAGGCGCTGGCGACGACCAAGAACAATTTCATCGCCTGGAACAGCCTGGGATTCTACTACACCGAGCAGCGCCGGCTCGCGGAGGCGGCGGACTGCTTTCGGGCCGCGCTGGCGATCAATCCCGAGTCCCCTTATGCGTGGAGCGGTTCGGGGCGCGTGCTGGTGGAGCAGAAACGATACGACGAGGCCATTATGAACTGCCAGCGGGCGTTGCAACTGGATTCCCGGGTGGCTGAGGCCCACTGCACCTTGGGCTTGGCGCTGATGGCGCGGGGACAAGCCGACAAGGCCATCGCCGAGTATTCCGAGGCGCTCCGGCTCCGGGCGGATTATGCGTTGGCTCATTACAACCTGGCCAATGCGCTGGCCCGCCAAGGGCAATACGATCAGGCGCGGGACCATTACCGGGCATCCCTCCGCCCGGATGCCGGATCAGCCGACGCCCACAATAACCTGGCCTATCTCCTGGCCCGCGAAGGCAAACTTGACGAAGCCGTATCCGAATTCCGGGCAGCGCTGGTCTGGCAGCCTGGTTTGTGGCAGGCGCGCTATGGCCTTGGCGATGCGCTGGCCAGAAAAGGCGATTACGAAGCCGCGGCGGGAGAATACGCGGCGGTGCTGAAAGTGCGCCCGAACCAAGCCAGCGCCTACATGCAGCTCGGCCTGATTCGCGGCACCCAGGCAAGATTAGACGAAGCCGCCAAGGCCTTCTCCGAGGCGCTCCGCCTCCAGCCCGACAACGCCCCGGCGCAGCAGCACCTCGCCGCCATCCGGCGCCGCCAGGGAAAGACCAATGACCCCCAGACGCCCGGGCCGCGGTGAGACCGGGCCAAACCATGCACAACCAGAACCAGCTCACACGCCACGATTATGAACGAAACACCCAACCAATCACAGAATCCGCCCACTCCAACCCCGGATCGAACCGCTCCGGCTATCGCCCGTCCCAAGCCGACACTGGTGGCACCCTCTTACCCGGAGCGCCGATTTTAATCGGCTTAAACCGAACAAC
>JBAXTC010000397.1:0-7271 GCA_037130375.1 Verrucomicrobiota bacterium
ACAAACGACGCAGCCTGGTCCTTTAACTGACTCCGAAACTCGTTCATGCTGTGCAGTCGCACCTCAAGCGCCTCCGCAGCTAAATTGCTCGCCTTTTCAAGAGCAGCAATCTTCGTCTCAATCACGCCAATTGCACCCGAAAACGAGGTCGAAATAGGCTTACTCATAGCCACCCCCTTTCGACCAAAAAAAGAGAGGCAAAGTGTCCCGTAAGTGGACAGCGGGACAGTGTTCATGCTGTAGCTATGCTGTAGCTATGCTGTGGCTATGCTCACCGGGGCTGGAATAAGTGTCCTGTCGCGTTTTTGCTGTGTCCAAATTCATAAGGTAAGAAGACCGGAAAACTGCCTAAAGTTCCTCCACAATCGCCGACCACGTAAGCGGCAGGCTTTTGTAACCGTTTATGATATGTCAATGCGTCTCGTCGCGCGGGGAGAGCGCCTGGATGGCGGCATAGAAAACGTCACCTGCCTGAGCATTGGGGAGCAACTGGGCTCGCGCACCCGCTTCGTCGGGCCACATACGACGGACGGCTCCGGCGGTGGCATTTCGGAACTGGGCGTGAGCCTCAGCCGCTTCGGGACCGTAGGCGGCGAGCACGCGGTCGAGGAACGCGACCTTGGCAGCCATCTGGATGACCTCGATGCGTTGGGTGTCGTAGGTGCCCTTGGCCGAATTCACCAGCAAGCCCAAGAGCAGGGCGGTCATGGTCGCAACCAGGCCCATAGCCAGCTTCACGGCGTCCTTGGAGTCCGCGCTCAGATGATGCTCCGGCACGCAGCGGCGAATCCACCTCCCGAGCAGCACGGCCCCGAACAGGCAGGCCGTGACGACGACGGCGCTGAGGTTGGTGTTCATCTTAGGATTGGGTCGGAGGTGCTTCGGTTGCTTTGGCGTTGTCGAACATAATCCTCGGGCTGCCTCTTGCGAGGCAGCCCGCGCGTGTTTCTCAATCGAAGCGACTTCACGGTTCGCGCTGCTAATCAGGACTACTGCGGCCCGCCCTGCAGATGATGGATCGGATTGCCGTCGACTGCGATCGCTTCCGCATTCTCGAGCTTCTTGGCGTCCTCCTCCGTGAGTTGGGGGCGATCCACCTTGATCGTCAGCTTATTGAGCTTGGCCGTGAGCGTGAACGGCGGCTTGTAATCTTCGTCGTTCACACCGGTGAGAGTGTCAGAGCCGATGTCGAAGCTCTCGTCCCATTGCAGGGTCATGGGCAGGGTGTGGGGCATGGTGAGGGTTTGCGCTTCCTTGCCGTCCACCTTGAGTGTGCCGGTGCCTGGGCGACCCAGACCGCTCATGTTGTTGAAGGCCAGCGTGCCCAGGCCGAGGCCGTCATATTTGAAGTCGAACTCGAGGATATGCTTCCCGGGCGTGAGCGCTTCGGGGCCTTCCCACTTGAAGCGTTTGATGTCAATGAGGTTCCAGAGGAACACCGGTTTGCCTTTGAGCAGGTAGAAGCCGTAGCCGGCGAACCGTCCGCCCGAGGTCAGGATCATGCCCTCGGCGCCCCCTTCGGGGACAGTGATGTCGGCCGTGATGGTGTACGAGGCGTCGAGCAGCATCGGAGAATCGCCCTGCGGCAGGCCGACCATGGGCTTGGTGTAAAAAAACTCCGTGCGACCGGCGGTGATGTTCGGTCGGGGCGCCACGATGCGGGCGGCGACGGAGGCATCCAGCGGGAGGACCTGATACTTCTCCGCTTCCTTGATGAACATCTTCTTCAGATCCTTCACTTTGTCCGGATACTTGTGCGCAAGGTTCTGGGATTGGCTGAAGTCCTTGTTCAGGTCGTAGAGTTGGAGCACTTGGTTGTTGAGCGGGTCGGGATTGGCCACACCGAATGCCTCCCACGGCGCGCGGTTCACCTTGGTGCTAAGCAGCCAGCCCTCATGATAAAGGGCCCACTGCCCCATCATCTCGAAATACTGGGTCTTGTGCCGCGACGGCTCCTTGGCGTTCTTCTCGTCAAACGTGTAAGCCAGGCTTGTGCCCTCGATGGGCTTCTGCTTGATGCCGTCCACGGTTTCGGGGGCGGGGATGCCGCAGACCTCGAGAAGGGTGGGCACGATATCAATGACGTGGCAGAATTGCTCGCGCAGGGCACCCTGGTCCTTGATGTGGCCGGGCCAGGAGACGGCCATGCACTGGCGGATGCCGCCGAGCCGGGAGGCGTTTTGCTTGAACCAGGTGAAAGGCGTATCAAAGGCCCACGACCAGCCCGCGGACATGTGATTGTAGGTCTGCTCTGTGCCCCAAACGTCATACCATTTCATCTGAAGGGCGACGGGCACAGCGACGCCGTTGAAGAACGCGACTTCGTTGGGCGTGCCGAGCGGGCCGCCTTCGGCGCTGGTGCCGTTGTCGCCGTTGATATAGATGACCAGCGTGTTGTCGAGCTTGCCCATGTCCTCGACGGCCTGGATGACGCGGCCGATCTCGTAGTCGCTGTAAGCCTCAAAGGCGGCAAAGACCTCGACCTGCTTGATGAATAATTTCTTCTCCTCGGGCGTGCAGTCCTGCCAGTTCTTGAGGATATTTGTCGGCCAGGGCTCGATCTGGGTGTCCGGCGGGATCACCCCAAGGCGCTTCTGGTTCTCAAAAACCCTCTCCCGCAGCTTGTTCCAGCCGTCGTCAAACAGGTGCATGTCGTGGATTTTATCCACCCATTCCTTGGTCGGATGATGCGGGGCATGGGTGGCACCGGGGACGTAGTAGCAGAAGAAGGGCTTGCCGGGATCGATCTGGTTGACCCGATTCAAGTAGTCAATGGCATCATCCGCCATGCCGGTGACGAGGTTCCAGCCCGGCTTACCCTGGAAGGGATATATCTGGGTGGTGTTGCGAAACAGGTTCGGTTCCCACTGGTTCGCGTCGCCGCCGACGAAGCCGTAGAAATACTCGAATCCCATGCCGCCAGGCCATTGGTCGAACGGCCCGATCTGGCTGGCCTGGAACGCTGGCACATTGTGGTCCTTGCCGAACCACGAGGTGGCGTAGCCGTTATCGAGCAGGATCCGTCCGATGGTAGCTTTGTCCTTGGCGATGATGCTGTTGTAGCCCGGGAAGCCCGTTGACTGCTCCGCGATGACGCCGAAGCCTGCCGAGTGATGGTTGCGGCCGGTAATCAAGGCGGCGCGCGTCGGCGAACAAAGCGCGGTGGAGTGGATGTTATTGTAGCGCAGACCAGTCTTCGCGACGCGATCCATCGCGGGTGTCGGGATGACACCGCCGAACGTGCTCGGGACGCCGAAGCCGGAGTCGTCGGTCATGATGAGCAGGACGTTGGGCGCTTGCTTGGGCGGGACGATGCGCGGCGCCCACCACGCTTTTGACTGCAGGGCGCCGTCCTTGATGACCCCGCCGAATTTCGGGTCGGGCGCCGGGAGTTGTTTCCCGCTGATGGTCGTGGTGGCGCTGGGCGAGCCCTGCGTGCCGGCAGTTTGGATTTGTGCCTTAGCTGTGCCAACGGCCACCACCGAGACAGCCATCAACGCCAAGCACAGGATTGCTTGGTCCGGTTTTAGAAGACCTTCCTTCCTCTTATTATTGATATTGACTGTTTTCATGGTTCAGAAAATAGCATCAGGCCTGGATTAGTCAATGCAGAGGGGCAGGCCGGCAAAGACGCTGAACTTGGTGCCGATCTTGCTGCTGTAGTGTTAGGGGAAGCCCGCGTCACCGATGGCGGCATCACCTTGAAAATTCTCGGTGACATCCCTCCCGAGCCAAGGCTCGGCTTGGCGGCAAAATGGAGTATCTCGGGGACACCCCACCCGAGATCAAGATCGGGCTGTTGCCAGGCAGCGCTCCGAAGACGCTTAAAGAAGTGATCGTCATGATGCATCCCGATGACACCCGGTCTTACCAGGCTTTGACTTTTTGAGCATCAAAAAGTCAAAGCCTGGTGCTGTTTGGCGCGCCGCTACCGCCTCCACCTGGACGGAGGTGAACCTGGTGCGAGTGAATCCACAAGCCAAGCACATCGAAGGCATGGATGAGAGCTGGGACAAGCCCGGCCTCGACCTCTCGCTCGTGGTGGATGAACTCAAGACCATGCACGCGAAGGGCCGTGGTTTCCCCTGACCAAGCTGACACTCGTGGTCAGAACCGATGAAAGCAAGATGGGCTGGAGCGAAGAAGGCGGGGAAGGCGAAGCTATAAATCGGGGATTATGCTCGGCTGGGAAGTTGTGGTATCTTGCCGCGCACACAAAGTGAAATGTTGGCCGCAATCTCAATCGGGCAGATCTTGGCTGTTCTAGTGACGCTCAACCTCATCGCGCTCTGCTTCGTCGCCTACAAAGTCTCGCGCCGGAAGTGAGGTGACGGCTCTAGAGTGTTCCGACAATCTCTTTACGTCCACATCAATGCTCAGGGCTAACCGAAGGTTAGGCAGTAATTTGTGGGTTTGACGGCCCGTTTGGAAAAGTCGTTATTGCGCTGTTCTCGATGATGCACCAAACTAAGCCCGTCCATGAACGAAACCACGACAACTCAGCTTAAAGACACCACTGCCAACCCTGCGCCGCTAGGCCTGCTCGGATTCGGCATGACGACCGTGTTGCTCAACCTGCACAACGCGGGATATTTTGAACTCAACAGCATGATCCTGGCGATGGGCCTCTGTTACGGTGGGACGGCGCAAGTCATCGCAGGCATCATGGAATGGAAGAAGGGCAACACCTTTGCCACGACGGCTTTTATTTCCTACGGTTTCTTCTGGCTTTCGCTGGTGGCCTTGCTGGTGCTGCCAAAACTTATTCCCGGAGTCGTTCCGGCGAACCCAACAGCCATGGCCGCCTATCTCGCCACCTGGGGACTCTTTACGGCAGTAATGTTCCTGGGCACCTTGCGGCTTAGCCGCGCGCTGCAATTCGTCTTTGGCAGCCTGACGGTTCTGTTTTTCATGCTCGCCTTTGGTGATTATACCTCCGCGGGCACGGGCTTCAAACACGCCACCGGCTATGAAGGCGTTGTTTGCGGGTTGGGGGCAATATACACTGGCTTAGCGCAGGTGCTGAATGAAGTCTCTGGCAAAGTCTTGCTGCCACTGGGCGCGGTGAAGAAGTGACCGGCAGAGGAGGGAAATCGGGGGGGCGCGTTGGAAGATGGATGTGTCGATTTCCACAATTGAGGCAGGGGTGGCGTTCAAATTGAATGCCACATTGCTGGAGGTGGGTCAGTTTGCGTGGTGCGGGCAACGCGCTGTTCGCTCCAGCCTGCCAGGATCTCAGTATTTGCGAACGTTGGGATTCCAAGATTGTCGAGTGATTACACTGATTCGTTGCGTGCGATGCACACTCCTTCACTGTCATGACCTTCCTTGAAATAGAATTTGGGACAGATGCCTTCCGCAAGGAATGCGAACTTCGCCACAAGGTGTTGCGCTTGCCTCTTGGGCTGAGCCTCTACGATGAAGATCTCAGCCAAGAGAGCCAGGAAATGCATTTTGGTCTGTTTGACGAGGGCGCTCTCGTTGCTTGTGTCATCGCAGTCGCCCTTTCACCTGCGGAAGTGAAGATTCGTCAGATGGCGGTTAGCGACGAGCGTCGGGGCCAAGGTCACGGACGCAGCGTGATCCGATGCCTTGAGAAGCATCTGGTGGGAAAAGGCTTCACGCATTGCTCCATGCACGCCCGCATTACCGTCGTCGGCTTTTATGAAAAGCTCGGCTATTCGAGGATCGGCGGTGAATTTATCGAAGTCGGCATTCCCCATGTAAGAATGGAGAAATGCCTGACAGGAGGTGGGCTGAACCCGCCCATCTGCGGCGGATGCTGAGCACGTTGGCATCGTGTGTGGGAGAGCCACAGCAAGGGGCAACACGGGTAAAAAGCGCTAAAAGCAAGCCCCCAAATCCCTCCCGCTAAACACGCTAAAACAAACCAGCCATCCCGAAAGGAGATAAGAGCGCCCGGAACCTTGAAGACCCTTTCCGCACTACTCGTTTGCGGGGTTCACTCCCAGTCCGACGGGCGCAAGTCTGCCTTGGATTCCTTTATCGCACGCTCAAGCACACGTGCAAGCCCCAGGTTCGCGCTGCGGTCGGGTGTGAAAGCCGATATGTTGTGAACCTGGCGCGATAGCTGAGCATGCGCCATAGGACAAAGGACTGGAGACGTAAATAAAGGTGACCTTTTGCTTCCCAGATGCTCACACTAAGAACCATCATAAAGACGCTTTCACATGAAAAGAACCAGGCATACTCAAGACTTGAGCCGACGTGACTTCCTGAAATGCACTCTCCTGGGTGGAGCAGGTTTGGCGGTCCCTCTGATCCTTCCCGGTCGTGTCCTGGGGCTGGATGGCGCGGTTGCTCCGAGTGAGCGGATCGTTTTTGCCGGGATTGGGCTGGGTCCTCGCGGTCAGTATGATTTGAGCGTGATGCTGCCGGAAAAGGACGTGCAGTTCGTCGCGATTTGCGACGTGCAACGAAGCCGACGCGCCGAGGTCAAGCGGATGGCCGACAATCACTATGGGAACAAGGATTGTGCCATGTATCGGGATTTCCGCGAACTGCTTGCGCGGAGGGACATCGACACTGTTTTGATTGCCACAGGCGACCACTGGCACGCGCTGGGTTCGCTGTTGGCCGCCAAAGCGGGAAAAGACATCTACAGTGAGAAGCCCTGCGGCTTGACAATCGCCGAGATCCAGGCGCTGGCGGACGGCGTCCACCGCTACGGGCGAGTTTACCAGGCGGGCACCCAACGCCGCAGCCGAGGGAGGAATGCGATTGGGACCTTTGGCTCGGACCGGCTCCCTGGCGGCCCTACAACCGCAATTATGTGTCGGGAGGCTGGCGCGGACATCACGACTTCGAGGCGGCCGGCAACTTCCCGGACTGGGGCGCCCACACGGTGGACCTTTGCCAGTGGGCCAACCAGGGCGACCACACCATGCCGATTGAATACGAAGCCACGCCCAATTCGATCGTCGCCCGCTATGCGAATGGCGTGAAACTCATCTGCGACTTCCTCCCCACGGCGTTCGGAGACCGTTCGCCGCAGTATCGGACTTCGACGGGCACCTGCCCCGTCCGCTTCGAGGGCGATGAAGGCTGGGTGGAAACCGGTGACAACGGGGAGATCGCGCTTTCGCCGAGCCTGATGAAAACGTTGCGTCGCGAGTTTGCCGGGACGGGACTCAGTTCCGCCGGGCACGGACGTAACTTCTTTGACTGCGTGAAATCCAGGGTGCGCACAGTCTGCAACCAGGCTTTGACTTTTTGATGGCTCAAAAAGCTGGAACCCATGATTCAACTGA
>JBAXTC010000398.1:0-7267 GCA_037130375.1 Verrucomicrobiota bacterium
GTCGGCTGGGGCAACTCCCGGCCACGCTGGGTTTGCTTGCAACAGCTAACATAGGAGAGGAAATCTAGCCGAGTTGTGACCGGTTCGCAAGGCCAGGTCTTCGACCAGTAGAGTGGATGACGATGTCCGCGGGCCATTCCAGGGTCATCTGCTCAAGATAAGATCACGCAGGGTTTCAGCCGTCCCCACGGGACTTGTGCGCCTCTAAACTCGCGCACCCAACGTTCAAACGTTGGGCTATTGTCGGCCATCCCTCCGGGATGAGGAGGGAATCCTAGTGGCATTGGACATTCTTGTCCGCAACGCAGGAGGGGGGGGGGGCAATACCGAAGCGGAAAAAACGGTGCGCAAGTGAATCAGATTTCCGAAATAGTTCCATTTTGGCTCAGGGTGGGCAACATTTGCGAAGCAAAATATGGGGCGTTTGCCACAAAAAAGTATTGGCGTTCACTGGCCCTTCCCTGCGATAGTCTGCCGCCTAATTTTATGAGAAATAACAAATACTGGTTCTGGATCGTTGTTCTGTTCATCACGCTTCTGGCGTCAACCGGCGTTTACGCCAGCGAATCGGACATCGTCATCCCTGATTTGACGACGGTCCATTTTAACGGCTTGGGCGGGGTCAGCGGCGTCACGCTGATGTATCTGGGGCTTGTGATCTGCCTCATCGGGGCGGTTTTCGGTCTGGTGCAATACAAGCAGACCAAGGCCCTGCCGGTGCATGAGAGCATGGCCAAGGTCTCCAACACCATTTGGGAAACCTGCAAGACCTACCTGTTTACCCAGGGCAAATTCCTCGCCATCCTCTGGCTGCTGATCGCGGCGTGCATGGTGTATTATTTCATGGGGCTGCAAAAAAAACCGATAATGGACGTCGTTATCGTGCTCCTCGCCTCGATCCTGGGCATCCTGGGTTCCTACGGTGTCGCCTGGTTCGGTATTCGCATTAACACGGTATCGAACTCCCGCACCGCTTTTTCTGCGCTCAAAGGCAACCCGCTCGCCACCCTCGGCATCCCGCTCCGTTCCGGCATGAGCGTCGGTTTGCTGCTCGTGGCGGTGGAACTGTTTTTCATGATCTGCATCCTGGTTTTCCTGAAGGACCTGGCCGGCCCATGCTTCATCGGGTTCGCCATCGGGGAATCCCTCGGTGCCAGCGTGCTCCGTATCTGCGGCGGCATCTTTACCAAAATTGCGGACATCGGCTCGGACCTGATGAAGATCGTGTTCAAGCTGCCCGAAGACGACCCCAAGAACCCGGGTGTGATCGCCGACTGCACCGGTGACAACGCGGGCGACTCGGTTGGCCCGACAGCCGACGGCTTCGAGACCTACGGTGTAACCGGCGTGGCGCTGATCGCCTTCCTCGCTCTGGCCCTGGCCGCCAGCCCGACCGTCGGCGCGACCCTCATCATTTGGCTGTTTGTCATGCGTTCCCTCATGATCGTGACCTCGCTGGTGTCCTACTTCATTAACGAATCTATCAGCAAGGCGATGTTCAGCGGCAAGAAAGACTTCGACTTCGAGGCCCCGCTGACCCACCTGGTGTGGCTGACTTCGGCGGTGTCCATCCTGCTGACGTTCGTGGCCAGCAAGATTCTGTTGGGCGATTTCCAGACCGCTGCCGGTCCGCAACCTGCCCTGTGGTGGGTGCTCTCGGCCATCATCAGTTGTGGCACCGTGGCCGGGGCGTTGATTCCCGAGTTCACGAAGATCTTCGTCAGCACCAATTCGCGGCACGTCAAAGAAGTGACGAACTGTTCGAAGCACGGCGGCGCTTCGCTCAACATCCTGTCCGGGTTCGTGGCGGGCAATATGTCGGCCTTTTGGATGGGGCTGGTGATCATGCTGTTGATGTTCGTTTCCTATTATTTCTCGCAGAACCCGGCGGTGATGGCACTGATGCCGGCGAAGTTTGCCTTCGCTGCGCCCATCTTCGCTTTCGGCCTGGTGGCCTTCGGCTTCCTCGGTATGGGGCCCGTCACCATTGCTGTGGACAGCTACGGGCCGGTCACCGACAACGCCCAATCGGTCTATGAACTCAGCCAGATCGAGGGCATCAAGAACGTGAAGCAGCAGATCAAGACTGACTTTGGCTTCGAAGCGGACTTTGAGAATGCCAAGTACCAACTCGAGAAAGGCGACGGCGCGGGCAACACCTTCAAAGCGACGGCCAAGCCGGTGCTTATTGGCACCGCCGTTGTTGGCGCCACCACCATGGTGTTCGGCATCATCATGCTCCTCGAAAATCTCTTCGGCGACGTGGTGACCAAGCTCAGCATCGTGCAACCCGAAATCATCCTCGGCCTTATCATGGGCGGCGCTGTGATTTATTGGTTCACGGGCGCTTCCTGCCAGGCCGTCGTCACCGGCGCCTATCGCGCGGTGGTCTATATCAAGGAACACATGAAGCTCGACGCCACTACCGCCTCGGAGAAGGACAGCAAGGAAGTGGTCCGCATTTGCACCGTCTATGCCCAGAAAGGCATGTGGAACATCTTTATCGTGATTTTCTGTTTTGCACTGGCCCTACCCTTCTTCAATCCCTACTTCTTCATCGGCTACCTGATTGGCATCGCCTTCTTCGGGCTGTTTCAAGCCATTTTCATGGCCAACGCCGGCGGCGCCTGGGACAACGCCAAGAAGATCGTCGAGGTCGATCTCCGCCAGAAGGGCACGGAGCTGCATGCGGCCACCGTCGTGGGCGACACCGTGGGCGATCCGTTCAAGGACACCTCTTCAGTGGCGATGAACCCGGTAATCAAGTTCACCACCCTGTTCGGACTGCTCGCGGTGGAAATCGCTGTGACCATGAAGAACCAGAGCGTGAAGACTGGCATCGGCGCCTTCTTCTTTATTATCGCACTGTGCTTCGTCTATCGCTCCTTCTACGGCATGCGCATCCCCGCCGAAGACACCGCCGGGGACAAACGGTAATCTCGTTCTGCCTTACAAAAAACATCGCGAAGACCTGGCCGCGGGCAAGAAGTAACCGCTGCCTCGCCATTTGAGACAAACACGCCCGCTTGGCCGTTCAGCCAAGCGGGCGTCTGATTTCACCGCGCTACGAAGCTGCGCCTCGGGACGTCATTCCGGCGCGGAACAGCCGGAGTCGGCCATATTCATAACGTCCGCCCAGCGACTCGAACACACCCGTCAGACTGCCCGGCCCCATCTTTTCGAATGCCGCAGCGACTTCCTGTTGCTGTTCTGGCATGAAGAACTGGCTTAAGTCGATTGGTTCACCCACGGTAATCGCATCCGCCAGGTGGCCGTAAATGGTGCTGGTCGTCAGCATTCGTTGCGCGGCAATCTGCTCGACGGTTTCACCGGCGTGAAATCGGCGCAGCGTTTCCCGGGCGGTCACACCCAGCCTCGCCCGGCTTGGAATCGGCGTTGGCACGACGAACGAATCGTCGGCGAATATCTGGCGCGGGCTGGTTTGCAAGTGCGCGGCAATTTCCGATAGAAACACCGCCCCAAACTCCCGCAATTTCTTTTCCCCCACACCGCTAATGCGGGCGAACTCAGGCTCGTTGACGGGATAATCGCGCGCCATTTGGCGGAGCGCGACATCGGAGAAAACGATATAAGCCGGCACGTTGCGTTCGTCGGCCAACTGTTTGCGAAGCTGACGCAGCCGGTCGAACAGCACTTCGTCACAGGCAATCTCACCCACGCGATGCGCCTTCGGTTCGGGCGCCGCGACCGGTTTTGTGAGCGTCACGCGCTGGCGCTGTTTGAGCACGGCCAGACCCTCCGGGGTCAATTCCAGCACGCTAAACTTTTCCAAGGCCTGGCGCAGGTAACCCAGGCGAATCAACTCGCGCCCAACCGCCCCCCACTCGGGCCGGGTATGTTCCTTGCCGATGCCGAAGGTGGAAAGTTGTTCGTGCCCCCAGCGCCGGATTTTCTCGGTGTCCGCCCCGGTCAACACCTCGATCACGTGGTTCAGCCCGACACCAAACCGAGTCTTCTCGTGGATGCGATACACACACGACAGCAGTTTCTGGGTGGCAATCGTGCCATCAAAAGTCTGGCGCGGCGAAAGGCAATTATCGCATCCCTCGCAGCTCTCCGGCTCGAATTGCTCGCCGAAGTAGCCCAGCAACGCGCGGCGACGGCAGGACGCGCATTCGGCGTAGTGGATCATCTGCTGCAACTGTTCGCGCGCGATTTTCTGTTCCCGAGGGTCGGGTTTCTGCTCAATGAACGCCGTTTGTTTCACCACGTCGCCGGCGCTGAACAAGAGCACACATTCGCTCGGCAGCCCGTCGCGGCCCGCGCGCCCGGTTTCCTGGTAATAACCTTCGATGTTTTTTGGCAGGTCGTAGTGGACGACAAAGCGCACATTGGGCTTGTTGATGCCCATGCCGAATGCAATTGTCGCGCAAATCACGCGCACCTCGTCGCGCAGGAAAAGCTCCTGATGCTGCGTGCGTTCGGCAACGGTGAGGCCCGCGTGGTAAGGCCGGGCTTTCACGCCGTCCTCATCCAACCGCCCGGCCACGCTCTCCGTGCTCTTGCGCGACTGGCAATAAACAATGCCGCTTTCCTTTGGCCGCCCGCGCAAGAATTCAAACAACTGTTCGTAAGGCTTGTTCTTGGCGAACACCCGGTAAGTCAGGTTCGGACGGTTGAAGCTGGCGACATAGCAGCTTGGCTCGCGCAGCTTGAGAAGGGCGACAATGTCCTGGCGCACCCGCCCCGTGGCCGTAGCCGTCAGCGCCATCATCGGCACCTTGGGAAATATCTGGCGCAGGCCGGCGAGCTGGCGGTATTCGGGGCGGAAATCGTGTCCCCACTCGCTGATGCAATGGGCCTCGTCAATGGCCAGCAGATTCACATTCCAACGCTGCAAATCGGCCATCACGCCCGAGAGCATCAGCCGCTCCGGCGCGGCGTAAAGCAGGCGGTATTGCCCGGTGTGCAGGCCGCGCAGCCGCGCCCGTGATTCGCCCGCGGCCAGCGACGAGTTGAGAAAAGTGGCCGGCACCCCGCCCGCCTGCAACGCATCCACCTGGTCCTTCATCAGCGCAATCAGCGGCGAGACAACGACCGTCAGCCCCGGCCGCGTCATCGCCGGCAACTGGAAGCAGAGCGATTTGCCCCCGCCGGTCGGCAGCAGGGCAAACACATCCTTGCCCGCCAGCGCATCGCGAATGATTTCCTCCTGCAACGGGCGAAAGGAAGTGAAGCCGAAGTATTGCTTCAGCACCGGCAAAAGTTGCGGAACTCTGGTTTCCATCGGGAAATGGGAGCAACAGGGCGTGTGCCACCGCACACCGCTCACTTCTCAATTACCAGTTCATCGCGGAGCTTTCCGTCGATGTCATAGGCGCGATACACGAGCCGATGGCCGCCGCTCTGGATGGCCAGGACTTGGAATGTGGCAACCTTGGTCATTCCGAATTCCGTGTAGTCGTGTTTGGTCTGCTCGTAGGCCTTCGTGCCGGAAACAGTGATGAGATACACGGTCCCTTCCTTGGGACTGGCCACGCGCTTACCGGCTCGCATTGGATACGTGCGCAGGTAGGCGTGGTCGTGACCTTGGAGCGCCATGTCCACGTGGTATTTGTCGAACAGCGGTGTCCAGGCGGCGCGCAGCTCAATGTTATCACGGTTGCCGCCGGAAGAATATGCGGGGTGATGGTAGAGCACGAACTTCCATTTGGCCTGGGTCTGCGACAGCTTCTCTTCAAGCCAGCCGGTTTGGGCCTCGGGAGCCAGGTTGGAATCGGGGACCACAAAGAGCGCATTGCCATATTCGAGCGAGTAGGCGCGCTTGGGTGCGATTCCTTTGGGGCCATTTTGCGGCAGCGCGAATTGCTTCAAGTAGAGTTCCGGCCCGCGGCCCTGGCAGTCGTGATTGCCGAGGGACGGCACCAAGGGGCGGTGGTCATAGACTCCCGCCGCGTTGTGGAAGAAGCTGTCCCAGTCGTTGCGCTCGGCCCCTCGGGTCACCAGGTCGCCGGCCATGACGTAGAACGCGGCTTCCGGGTGCGAGCGAAATGCCTGGTGCAGGAGCGCACCCCACTGGTCGAGGCCGTTTTGGGCGTCGCCCATGTAGATGAACGAGAAGGCCTGTGGACTTGCCGGAGCGGTGGTGAACTCGGCCGGGTCGCTCCAGCCAGTCTCGCTACCATCGCCAACGGAATAGACATAGGTTGTCCCGGGGCTTAACCCACGCAACACACTGGTATGGCGGTGAACCAGCGGATCATTTAACAAGGTAGGCGTTTGGAGCGGGGTCGTTGTCGCCATTATCTGCGTCGCCGACTTGGGATCGAGGCCGTCCGACCCGGATGTTTTTTGGTATCGGACGTAACTCTGATTGACCCGGCTGCTGGTGCGCCACTGAACCGTCTGGGAGGTGCGCGGATCCTCGCTCCAAGTCAGGATGATCTCATCCGGCCGTTCAGACGCCGGGTATTGTGTCACGGTGAAGATGTTGACGAGTCTGGCATCTTCTTCGCGATCGGTGTCGGTGCAGATGAGGATTTGGCCTTCGAGTTCGGGGGGCACCGAACTCAGCGCAGCCGCCTCATCGACATAAGGCTGCACGCCAGCCTTGAAGGTTGCCAGTTGCAGAGCCTTGGGGTAGAGGTCGGTCACCTCGATCTTGTCTCCCGCATTCTGCGGGGCCAGCGTCACGAAATAGTGGTTATTGTCCCCCCGCAAACAGTGGATGCCCAAGCCTACCCGACCCGCCGGGAAGTCCTTCTGCCAGGCGTCATAGACATAGCGGCTGAACTTCAGCGTGATGTTCGTGGTTTTGAAGCCGCGTTCGCGCAACCAAAAAGGCTCGTCAGCCAGGCGCTTGTCGCGAAGCACCGTGACGCGCACCGGCACGTTCACCTGGAAGGTGAGGTGTTCGTTGGCGAGAAGCTCCCGCTCCTGCGGCGTTAAGAATCTCTCGGCCTGGGCAACCGTGAGGTTTTGCAACTCGTTCGTGCTGAGGTCCTGCTTGAGACGCTTGACCACACCCGCGATGGTGTCGGTGACGGAGGGATGGTTGGTCTGCTGGGCGTGGAGTGGACCGTTCGTGCCGGCGAGCAGCAGCAAACTCAGAACCACGGACGGGAACGACTTCTTCGTATGCGGATATTTGATCACAGCCCCCACAATCTGGCGGCGGTTCTCCCTTCAGTAAAGCCGAAGCTGCAAATTTCCATTCAGGGGTGTGCATCTTAGATTTTTCGGAGCGCGGATAGGGGCGCAAGACAGAATTGGTCGAAGCCTGCGATTTCATGGGAATCAAACCTAA
>JBAXTC010000399.1:0-7250 GCA_037130375.1 Verrucomicrobiota bacterium
AGCGCCTGGTGGCCGCAGCCGAAACCCATGAAACAGGCGATCATGTTCGCAAGGTAAGCGTAGGCGGCCAGTTGCCCGTGCTCCGGCGCAGCGACCGGGTCATGGTGAAACTGAACCGCCTGGACCAACTCGACCGGGAAGTTCCATTGTTGCAGCAGGCGGCCACCGACTTCCGCGTGGTCGAACCCCAACAGATTCCGCTCGACCAGGAGCATCGGGCATTGGCTGCGCTTGGTCTCGGCTATCACCTCATCGTACTTGGCTTCGAGACTCCGGGAAAGGGCGACCTTGCCGAGATCATGCAGCATGCACGCGGTGAAGACCAACGACGCGTCGGCTCCGCGATCTGCCGCCACGAACTTGCCCACCAGCGCCGCGGAGATACAGTGTTTCCAAAGTTCCCCCACCTCGATGCCGTAGCCCTTTTGCTGCGGCCGCATCAGGCCTGCGGTGCTGAGCGCCACGACGAGCTGGAAGATTTCAGAATAGCCAACCCGTGCCGTCGCTTCGTGGAGGTCGGACGCCGGCGCGCCACCGAAGAAGGCGCTGTTGCAATGGCGAATGACTTGAGCCGTCAACGCGGGATCGTATTGGATGAGCTGGACGACCTGATCGACATCGATGTCGGTCTTGTTGAGCAGGTTGATCAACGAGGTCACGTTGCGCGGCATCGGCGGGAGGTAGTCGATGCTTTCAATGAAGGAATCCAGCGTTAGCATAAGATGATTTCGTTCTGGAGGCCGCTGACTTTCAGCGTCACGCGGCCCGTGTGAATGGGAAAGTACATCGTCCGGTTGACGTGCCCGCCCACCTGCTGGGCGTCAACGTGGAGGTTTTCCCGGCGCAGGAATTCAGCCAGCGCGGCGCGGTTGCGGCCACCGATGTTAAACACGTTGTTATCATCCATGATTTGAGCGCCACCAGCCACGTAAATCCGCAGACGCCGCTTGTCCGCGCGCATCCCGCACGCCTCCCGCAGCAGCGCCGGCAAGCCCGTGTCCAGGAACATCCCGGGCTGGGCGGCCGCTTTGGCCGGGTCGATCGAGGAATCCGGCAGCATGGCATGAAGCAACCCGCCGACTTTGACGACGGGATCATAGATCGCGACCCCCAGGCACGAGCCGAGCGAATAGGTGGTGAGAACGGCGCTCGGGTTGTTCGACACGGCCAGTTCGGCCAGGCCGACCACAACCCGGTGTTCGAAGCCGATACCTATGAGACTTGGTGCGGGCATGCGAAAAAGCTAATCGGGTTTCTGATAAATACTCGGGCGGAGGCATCGCAGTGGCAGATCCAGGCCGTTGAGGCTTTCGGCCCGGCCGGTGAACAGATATCCGCCGGGCACGAGCGCCCTTCCCAGTCGGTTGGCCAGCCGTTCCTGCGTCGGCCGGTCGAAATAGATCATCACATTGCGGCAAAAGATGATTTCGAAGACGCCATCATTGTGTTGGTCTTCGAGCAGATTCATCTGCTGAAAACTGATGCGCTCCTGCAAGTGTCGTTTGACACGGTAAAAGCCCGCGCACGCGCCGAAGCCGCGTTGAAAATACTTGCTCGCCCAGCCCCGCGGCAGACAATCCAGACGTTCGTCCGGGTAAACGCCCTGGACGGCTTTTTCCAGCGCCCGCGTCGAGATGTCCGTCGCCTGAATGTGCCAATTCCAACCCTCCGCCGCCGGGAAACGCTCATCAAGGTGGAAGGCGATGGTGTAGGGTTCCTCGCCGGTGGCGCACGCGGCGCTCCAGATGGAAAATTGCTTTTGGTTTCGTGCGAGCAGTCCTGGGAGCACGTCATTCACCATGAATTCAAAATGCTCCCGCTCGCGCAGAAAATGGGTGAAGTTTGTCGTGAGCGCGTCAATCGCCCGGGTGATCTCGCCGGCTCCTTCCGGGGAATCCAAATGGTGGCAGTAATCGGGCAGCGACGGAATGCCCAGCGCCCTCATGCGTTTGCCCAACCGTGCCCGAATCAGAGCTTCCTTGCCGCGGTCCATCCGAATCCGCGAACGTTCATAGATCAGCGCGATGATGTAATCCAGCGCCCGGATCTCGCGGCGCGCCAATCCTCGCGGGCTGGCGGCAAGCTCGGGACCACCCTCTCCGGTCATGTCGAGCCCCGGGCGAAGCCCCGGTTGACCTGCGCGGCTGCCATATCCGGTTGCTTCAGACAAGCCCCTCCAATATTGTTGAGAGCCTCTCCAGACTCCGCTCCATATTGGCGCGGGCAAAGGCCCTCTCGGCGGTGGCCGCCGGAAACAACAAATCCCACCCATCAGCCTCGATCCAGTCCTCGACGGTCACTTCCGCCGGATTGCCGCTATTCCCAATTCCCGCGTGCCGGACAAAGATGTCGGCTACTTCCACGGCAGCGGTGATGCGGTTGTCGCGGCCGGCGCGCTTTGGGTCATGATGATACCTCACGGCTTGAATCGTGACCGCCGGCAGTTTATGGGCCTCAAGGTAGCGCGCGCCCAGTTCGCAATGGTTCATCCCGAGCGTCTCGGTTTCGATCCGCAGCAGGTCCGCGTCTTTCTCGCTCAAACGCGATTGGATTCGATTGAAGTGATTAGGAAACGCGGCGGCCATGACGATTTTGCCGACATCGTGCAGCAAGCCCGCCACGTAATCCGCCTCGTCAGAAGCGGGCTGCACATCGCCGAGGATTTCACGCGTGATAATGGCGGTGGCGATGCAATGCCGCCAGAACTCGCGCCACGGAAACTCGCTGTGCCCGGCGAGCTTCTGGAGGTCTTCGATGATGGGCGTCACCACCGCCAGTTGGCGAATCTGACGCACACCCAGGTAAAACACGGTCTCTTCAATGCTGCTGACCGGGGTGGAAAGGCCGTAATAGACCGAGTTCACCAACCGCAGCAGACGAGTGGTCATGCTGGGGTCGCGCCGAATCACGTCAGCAATCTGCGAGGTCTAGCATTGCTCGGCGTCCAGCAGTTCGCGCAGCACGCCGTTGATGCTGCCCAGCGAAGGCAGCCGCGGGCAGGTTCCCAGACCGCGCTCGATCTGGGCGCTGTTCAGTGGCGCCAAAGCGGCAGGCTTGGCAAGCTCTTCTGTAATCATCCGGCTGACTTATCGGCTCGCCACGCAAGAGGTTGAATGCGATTAAGCAGTTTTTTTCCTTTTTCCCCCTCAAGTGGCGGCAAAAGTTGCCGATGTAGAGAGAAATGATTGATGACTTGGACGAACTAGTCACTTCGGCGGTGACTGAACTATTCGGCACGATGCTGCGTATGCAAATGCAGCCGGTGCCTGTGCAGGCGGGCTTTGGCAACGATGAAACCCACGTCGCTGGCGTCGTAGGATTCATCGGGAAACTCAGCGGCGTCGTGTATGTCTATACCACGCAGTCGTTTGCGCGCCACATCACCGCCACCTTGCTCGGGCTGAAGATCTCGGAGGTCGAAGAGAGCGAAATGGTCAACGATGCGATGGGGGAAATGGCCAATATGTTGGTCGGCCAGATGAAATCCCGCCTGACGGATCGCGGCATTCCTTGCGTTCTCACCATCCCCTCGGTAGTCCGCGGCAGTCACTTCAGTGTGGAAGTCATCAGCTCGACTGAAGGACACGTCTTTAGCTTCGAAGCGGAGGGCAACCGGATTTTCATTCATTGCCTTCTCAAGCCAATGGACCAGAGGAAAAACTGATTTATTTACTATGGGACCGAAAATTTTGACCGTTGACGACAGCCGGACCATTCGCATGATCGTGACCCGTGCCTTCAAAGGGTTTGCCTGTGAGATCTTTGAAGCCACCGACGGAGTGGAAGGTCTCACAGTGGCGCAACGCGAGCGGCCGGACATCATCCTGCTCGACCTGACCATGCCAGTCATGGACGGCGCGGAAATGCTGGCCAAACTCAAGGCCGATCCCGAATTGCGCACCATCCCCGTGGTAATGCTCACTGCCGAATCGGGCCGAGACAACGTCCTGCGCATCGCCAAGCTTGGTGTGCGCGATTACCTGGTCAAGCCCTTCAAGGAAGAGCTGATTGTCGAACGAGTGGGCCGCATCGTCGATCTGAAAGCCAAGAATGAAGCGGTGGCGCGAGCCAAACGATTTGACGATCCACTGCAAATTCTGGTCGTGGACGACAAGCCAGCCATCGTCGAACAGGTTCAGGCGGCGTTGAAGGGCGTTCCCTGGACAGTGCAAGGGGCCGCGCAAGCGGGACAGGCGGTGGATTCTTGCAGCCAGGCCGTCCCCGACATCATTCTTGTCAGCCTCTCTCTGCCGGAAAACTCCGGCTTCATTCTATTCCAGATGTTCCGCGCCAGCATGCGGACCAAGGGCGTGCCCATTCTTGCCCTGAGCGTCAAGACCGCCACTGAGGAACAGGCGCGCGCCCAGCAACTCGGCTTCAACGGCGTTGTCACCAAGCCAATCGATTTCGCCGACCTTCAGGCCAAGATATCCCGGGCGCTGAGTCTCGACACCTCGTACAGGTACTTCCAGCGCCGTGAGGGCGTGCTGGTGCTGACGCTGCCGGCCGCCTTCAACCAAGCCGTCGCCAGCGATGTGAACGGACATCTCCGAAGCAAAGTCTGCGAGGCCGTGGACGCGGGGGTCAAGCGCCTGGTCATCGACATGAGCCAGATCAAGGCGGCGGACGTGAGCTTGATCCGGCTCGGCATTGATGTCATCCAGCTCTGCACGGAACTCGACGTCAACCACGCCTTGGCCGGCTCGGAAGCCGTTTGCCGCGAGTGCAAAAACTACGAAGAAACCAAGGACTGGCAGTTCAGCGCTTCCATCGATGAAGCATTGGCGGTGCTCAATGGCAAAACACCCACGACGGCTTGAGGCAGGCGCGTTGTCAGTCGGGCTGTGGCTCCTGGCCGCCGTTACCGCGTCGGCTGCCCCGACCATCGACTACCTTCCCGCCGTCGGGGCCGCGCCATTGCTTTTCCAGCCGCCGGCCACCGCCGGGCGGCCCGCCGGGTGGCCACCGCTTCCGCGGCCGGATGATTCGGTCACAAATGTGACCACCCTGGCAACCAACGTCCCCGCGCTTACCGCCCCGGCAGCGACGAACCGCTCCGTTTTGCCGCCACCGGTCAAGGTTGCTGCGCCAGCGCCAGCTCCCGTCCCTCCGCCAATCACGGCTGCCGCCCCAGATCCCGCCGCACCGCCGGACCCATCCCAGCTCTCGTTGCCGCCACTGACCGAACCTGCATCCCCGGCCAACACGATGATTGATATGGCATCGCTGTTACGATGGCTGTCGCCGGCTTACCCCAATCCGGTGGCCGGCAGCATCCTGTTCCCATCCTTTGTCCCCGCAACGCCGCCACCTTCCAGCACGGCCGTGTACGAAAGCCGATAATGCCACCCACATGCGCCGATCATTTTTACGCGAATCAACTCGACTGATCCGGATGCTCTGCCTCTGCGGCGGGCATGTCGCGGTTGCCCTTGCGTTTGCCGCGCAAGCCGCCGCCCAGGAGTCAGACGCCTCGCAGGGCACTCCGGTTTTTTCCATTCCCCAGATCGAGTCATTGTCGAACGGGACGAATGTTCCCTCGCTCTCAGCCTCGAGCGAGGTTGTGAATGACGCCTGGCAATTCTTCATCAGCCCCACCAACCCCGCCTCGAAAACAGCCGCGCCGCCCAAACCGGTGGAGGATTTTAAGGCCCGCCTCGAACTGGCCCGCAAATGTCGCCTGACCCGCCAGTTCGCGGAAGCGACAGCGTTTTACGCGGGGATTCTGCAAAGCGCGGCCCCCGAGGCCTTGCAGCGGACCGCGCTAATCGAACTGGCGCTGACGGCTCAAGACCAGAACGACATGGTCCGAGCCCAACAGATTTACGCCCAGGGCCTGGCCCGCTGGCCGCAGGATGCCGGTGTGCCGGAGCTCATTCTTCGTCAGGGTTTGGTTTACCGCCAGATGGGGCTGAACGACCTTGCCATCTCGAAGTTTTATACCGTAATGACCAGCGCCCTGACGCTCAAGCCTGAACGGTTTGTTTACTATCAGCAACTGGTCCTGCGCGCGCAAAATGAGATCGCCGGGGCGCAATATGACCTTGGCAGGTGGACCGAAGCTGCGGCTTCCCTGGGCCGTCTCCTCAAGTTGGACCCTCCCCCCGACAACCGCTCCACGATTCAAGGCAAACTCATCCGTTGCCTGGTCACCCTTGGCCTCCACAGTGATGCCGTCGTCCAAGCCCAGGACTTTCTCAATCGCCATCCCGACGCCCCGGAGCGGCCCGAGGTGCGCTTCCTCTGCGCCACCTCGCTTAAGCAGATGGGCCGCAACACCGATGCGTTGCGCCAGGTGCTCGCCCTGCTCGAGGAACAACACGGCGCCGGAACGCGCGCCCCGGCTACCCTCGCCTATTGGCAGCGCCGTGCGGGCAACGAAATCGCCAATCAGTTCTATCAGGAAGGCGAGTCAATCAAGGCCCTGGACATTTATCTCCGCCTCGCGGCGCTGAGCTCCTCGCTCGAATGGCAGCTTCCAGTCTGGTACCAGCTTGGCCTGGTCTTCGAACGGCTCAACCAGCCCGCCAAGGCCACCGAATACTACGGCAACATCGCGCAGCGCGAAAAAGAACTGGTGGACGCCGGGCCGGGTCTCAAGACCTTGATCGAAATGGCCCGCTGGCGCAAAGACTTCATCGCTTGGCGCCTCAAGTCCGAGAAGGCCAACATCGAATTCCGCGCGCTTCTTGGCGCCGCGGCCACCGCCCCCGTATCACCCGCCACCGCCATCCCGATTAAGTCCCAACCTCCCTCGCTATGAGTAGCACCGACGAAACCGCCAACTCCATTGCCGCCGCGATCCAAAACCACCTCGATGTCTGCAGCCATTTGCTGGCACTGGCCCAAAAAGAGGCGCAGGCGCTCAAGAACGCAATGCCTTTTCCGACCGCAACGATGCAGGCGGAAAGAAGAGCCTTGCTAAGCCGGCTCGAATCTGCTCTAAATCTGTTAGGTCAGAAACAGATTTTATGGCAGCAACTTGGCACAGAGCGACAGGCGCGCAAAGCTCCGTTGAATCAACTTATTCAAACCGCCTTGGACACCATCATGCGTGTGCTCGTGCTCGACCGCGAAAACGAACAGGCCCTTTTGCGCCGGGGACTCCTGCCCGTCCAATCCTTGCCGCCGGTTGAACAATCTCACCCTCATTGCGTGGCTCGTCTCTACCAAAATCACGCGAAAGCGTAACGCCGGCTTGTGCCAATCGAGAAAATTATCCTTGTCGAGGACGACCAGATCATCCGTCG
>JBAXTC010000004.1:0-40823 GCA_037130375.1 Verrucomicrobiota bacterium
GGCGGTCTCCGAGAAACGCATCATACAACCGGTGGCGACGGGAGCTGAAGCGATTGATGGGCATGGGGGCGTTATGCGGCCCTTACTTCTTCCGGAGGAGTGAGTTCCTTTGTTTCGCTGTTGAACTGGGAGGCTGATCACGCATATAGAGGGCGGTTTCCAGCTCTTCACGGGGCGTCTTTCCAGCCCTCTTGAGCAGATAATTGATGGAAAGCTCCCCATCATAAACGGCGCGGGCCAGGAGACTGATACTCCGGCTGGGGCGGTGTTTGCCGGATTCCCAGCGCGTCCAACTTTTCTCTCCGACCTGGAATAGCTCGCCCATGTCTCTCTGGGTACAGTCATAACGCTCGCGCAGCTCTTTGAACTGGGCCGGGAGCAGGATACCCGTATGGCGGGCCTTGGTGTCGTCAATAATCTGGTGAGCCTCGGGCGTCATGAGCCAATCTTGCAGCTCCTCGTCCCATATAACCGGAACGGTCACTTTGACCTTCTCCGCGATACCCGTGCCGTCGGCCCTCGGAACCAGCACTTCAAACTCTTCATTCTTGATTTTCATTGGTGAACGCAATTGGTGATTTATTCGCACGAAAGACTGCGTTTGAGCGGCCGGTGCGCGGAAAAGATAACCACCCGTTTGCGATCAGGCCGTAGAAGAATCTTTCCGTAAAACCGTTCGCCAAGGAAAGGAAAGTAGAACTCGCAGGTCTCTCCGGGAGGTGTTTCCATGGTGACAGGACAGCCAGTCGGATGGAGTGACAATAAGAAATCTCGGAATGGCCGATAAACCTCATAACGCCATGCGGGTTCAACATCTCCTGCACGGGTCTTCGCTGCTGCTGCATCCGCCTCATACCGCCGCTCTGCGTCGGTTTTCCACTCGATCAGTCTGTCGGTCGCTTCCGTCGCGAGGGTGGCGGCGACTTCCCTTCGCCACGCATCTGGAATTTCGATTTGTGCCATCTCTAGTGCGGTTAACGGTCTGCTTCACGCAAACAACATGGTATCAATTGATACCGGTTGTCAAATTGCATTTTCATTCGCGGTGGTTCTCCCTAGTGGCATTGGACATTCCTGTCCGCTTCGGGGTTGACTGATCTCCGGGAGCGGACAAAAATGTCCGCGCTCCAATTACCCAGGGTGGTGGTTTTGGAAAATTCTAAGATGCGCATGTGGTTCTCCACGGCCACCGCTCGGGATTGTCCGAAGCCTCAAACAATGAGGCAAGGATGACGGCACGCGTGAGGACGATGGGTTTTGTGCCCCACCATTTGCCAAAGGAGTTAAGAATCTTGCCCGTGCGCGCGTCCCGCTCCAGAAAGCACTCCAGGGAGAGTTGGGCGATGGGGAACCGGACTTCGAGAAGGGATTTGGCGGGCATGGGCCGACGGAAGTCAGGAGGCCTGATTTCACCCGCGCAGCGCTGAGCACATGCGGACGCACAAAAAGCAAATTCTTATCAGTTTTCCGCATTGACGTTCGAGCCAAGGTATGGTGGTATTTAGTTAGTTGGCGCGGATTCTGGCCTCCTCTTCCGGAGGAAGAATGAGCGCACGCAATAAGACATGATCGAGCTGCCACGAGCCGCAAGCATTCCGCGAACAACAGCGAGGTTGTTCCACGGGGTGATTGGTGCCTCATTGCCGGAAGGTGGTTTGCAGGCTTTCATCATCAAGCAACCCAGATCGGCGCGCAGCCGAATTATCGCAACAAAGAAACAACCATGAAATCTAAAACGACCCTCTATTCGGGCTTCGCGGCCATTGGCTTGAGCTTCTGTCTGGGCGCCTTGCCAGCGCTAGGCGACGTGACCGTGAATGTGCAACCGGCCAGTCAGGTAGTGCTGGTCAGGAGCAACGCCGTGTTCAACGCGCAGACAACCGCGTCGGGCGGAGAAATTATCACCGGCTACGCCTGGAAGATGTCCACCAATGGTCTATCCCCCTTCACCACCATTGCCGGCGCCACCACCGCCACCTGCACCCTGACAAACGTCCAGTTGAGCGATGCAGGCTCTTATTTCACGGTGGTCACCTATAGGTCCGGGACGAACATCGGTCTCACGTCGGTTAGTTCGGCGGTGACGCTTACAGTATATGACCAGGCGCGAATCGTTACGCAGCCGCAGGGCGGTCTCATTCGCCCCACCGGGTCCAACGCCACCTTCAGCGTCAGTGCGCTGGGTTCAGCACCGCTGACCTACCAGTGGCGGTTGAACGGCGTGAACCTCGCAAACGACGCCCGCATCACCGGCGTCACCACGAGCAATTTGACGGTCAACGCGCTGATCACGAGCGATTCCGGAAGTTACGTCGTGGTGGTCAGCAACATCTATTCCACGGCAACCAGCCAGGACGCCACCCTTGGCGTGTTCATACCTCCGGGTATCAGCATCCCGCCCCAGGACACCGCCGTCATCGTCGGCAGCAACACGATCTTGAGCGTTACGACGACCGGCAGCAACCCGTTGGGTTTTATCTGGCAAAAGGACGGGACGATCTTGTCGAATGGCGGACGCATCAGCGGGGCGACGACCGACAAGTTGAGGATCATGGCCGCGATCACCAGCGACGCCGGCGGGTATAGAGTGCTCGTCACGAACCCCGTCGGCTCCGCCAGCAACTCGGTCGCGACATTGACCGTGCTGGTGCCGGCAACGTTCACCAGCGCCACCAATGTTGCCTGGCGGCAGGGAGCGTTTTTCAGTTTCACGAACACCGCGACAGGCACGCTTCCCATTACGTTTGGCGCGGCTGGCTTGCCCACGGGACTTAGCATCGAGCCAACCAGCGGAATTATTTCCGGGATTCCCCTGGTGACGGGGGTTTTCGACGTCACGGTCTTTGCGACCAACGCGGCGATGACGACGACGGGGCAATTGGAGCTGACGCTGACGACGGGGATTCCTGGCATTACGAGCGCGCTGACGGCCAGTGGCGACCAGGGACAGAATTTCAGTTACACGATTGTCGCGAGCAACGTGCCGACTTCATTTAGCACCAGCGTGCTGCCGGCCGGGTTGAACCTTGACCCCGCCACCGGGGTCATTTCCGGACCGCCGATCGTGAGCGGCACGTTGCTCGTCACCATCAGCGCGAGCAATCCGTTTGGTTCCGACAGCCAGGTCTTGACACTCACTCTGGCTTCCGCCGTGCCGGTGATCACCAGCCCCCAGACGGCGTCGGGGACGGAGAACCAAAGCGGCTTCAGCTACACGATTCGGGCGAGCAATGGGCCGACGTTGTTTGGAGCGGCGAACCTGCCGCTCGGGCTGACGCTCGATAGCACCAACGGAGTCATTAGCGGCACCCCGTGGTATGGCGGCACCTACATCGTGCCGGTCTGGGCGGTCAACGCGTGGGGCACAGGCTCGACCAACATCACAATGACTTTCAGCTACGCACCCCTCGTCGGACTGGCCATAGCCGATGTCACCCACACCTGGTCCAAGCCGTACCTGCTGGACTTTACATTTTCCCTCCGGGACGGGAGTGACCCGACTACCAGCAAACCGGTGGTACGGCCACCGAGCACGTTGCAGGTGATATGCATGGAGGACGGGGTGCCGATTCAGACCGAGGCTCCGCTTGTTCTGGCAAGCGCGATGGGGTCCAAACAGCTCAAGACGTTTCTGGCGTTGGATTACACCTACAGCATGTTCGTCGTGCCGGGGGCTATTGATGCGATGCAGGCGGCGGCTGATCTCATCATCAATGAGGAACCGCCGCACGCGTTGTTCGGCGTGATTGAATTCAATGCCGATTACATGGCTCCGCAATTTGTCACGAACAGCTTGACCAGCTCCAGCAACTATTTTATTGCCGACAAAACGGTCTTGAGCCAGTCCATAGCCGGCATCCAAGACAACTATGTTAAGGGCAATTACGCGGGCACCCGGTGCTGGGACGCGATGAGCGCCGCGCTAAAGCAATTCGGAGCCAACAACCCCGATGAACAGCGCTACCTGGTGGCGATGACGGACGGCAACGACGATGCGAGCCTGCTGAACACCACATCTGAGCCTCTGGCGGCCGTAACGAACCTGTTCCAGTTGGCGCAGAAAAACCACGTGGCGATCTACTGCGTGGCCTTCGGAGATACTAACAACATCAACACCAATGCGCTGCAACTGCTCACGTCGCAGACGGGCGGCCATTATTACCTGGCGGCGACGACGGCTGATTTGGCCACGCAGTTCCAGCGGATTCAGAAGGACATTAGCGGCCAGTACGTGCTGCGTTGGGCCACCTTGAAACGGTCGGCCGTGGCGGCGTACCCGGCCGCGGGCTTCCAACCGTCGTTCCAAGTCCTCTATGGCGGCTTCATGGACAGTTGGAATACCAACATTGTAACGACAAACATCGATGTGGTCGATACGAACCAGACTCCGCCGGTCACCAACAGCTATACCACGAACGTCGTCCAGTTTCCCTTCAATCCGCCCACTTGGTCCAATGATGTGCGCATCGGCTCCCTGCGCATGGTGACCGATGCAGACTTGGGGCCGCAAACAATCCGGCTGCGGGCGGCTTATGCGCCGAGGTTTGTGCGCGAGATGCGGGTGAATTACCGCCCCAACTATCCCTGCACAGCGATCCTGAGCTCCACCGGGACGAACGAGATTCTTCATGGGTGGACCATGTCCGAGACTACCGACACCAATGGCCTGCGGACGCTGACGATGATAAGTTCGGATACCAACAATTTGCTCACCAGCATCCCGTATGCGGCATTTGGCGATCTGGTGGAGTTCGACTTTTCCTACCCGGATTTGCTGACCTCGACACAGGCGTTCAGCGAGTTCAGCATCGATAACAGCATCTACACGAATATGGTGCCCAGCGGGCAAAGCTTCAACAACCAGAACTTCACCAACTTCGTTACACTGTATGCGCAAGCACCGCCGCACGGGACGCCCATCCCGTGGTTGATATACTATGGATTCACCACCAACTTCGCCGCGGCGGAACTCATTGCCACGAACGGGTTGCCGGTCTGGCAGGATTACCTGGCAGGGTTGAACCCAACGAATGCAAATTCGAGGTTCACGGTTTGGACGGCTTTTGTGCCCGGACAGACACCGCAGATTGTGTTCAGCACGGTGGTGGGACGGATGTACCGGCTGGAAACGGCGACCAGCCTTGATAGCTGGTCGGTATTGCGGGATAACATGCCCGGAATTGGCGGCAACATCCTGTTCATCGACAACCGAACTTTGAGCGGGGTCAGCTCGGTCTTTTACCGGGTAGCGGTGTACTGACGGGTCAGAAGCCGCAGCTCACCGCTGAGACGCGCGGACCACCAGCAAGGGCATGGTGGCCTTGTGGCGGACGATTTCGATCGTGCTGCCATAGATGATATCGCCAATGAGACGATGGCCATGTGTCGTCATGGCGATAAGATCGCACTGCTCGGCGTTGGCCGTCTTGAGGATCTCCGTGGCAGGCTCGCCCAGCGCCAGGTGGAAAGCCACCTTCAGCCCCGACCCGCGCAGACGCTTGGCGGTCTCTTCCAGGTATCGGCGGTCGCTCTTCATCTCCTCAGATTCGGCGAGCTTCAACTGGTTGAAGTTGCGCGCAACCCATCCGTCGGCGACATGCACCAGAAGAAGCTCCGAGTGGAGCAGCGATGCGAGCTTTTCGATCTGTGGCACGAGGCTTTCGTCAGCACGCGTGTTTTCCAACGCAACGAGAATCTTCTTAAACATATTCGTGGGAAGTCTAGCGTGTGCTGGACGTAAGACCTAAGAAGTCGCCCAGCAGCTTCAGGTTCAGCATCAGAATGGCAATGGCGGTGGTCCAGGCCAGGATATTCAGCCAGCGCGGATTGACGAACTCCCCCATCTTGGCCTTGCTGCCGGTGAACAGGACCAACGGGATTACCGCGAAGGACAATTGCAGGCTCAGGATGACCTGGCTCCAGATCAGCAGCTTCGCCGTGCCGCTCTGGCCGTAGAGCACGGTCGCGATGACCGCCGGCACAATCGCGATGAGCCGTGTGATGAACCGCCGCAGCCAGGGACGCAGCCGAATGTTGAGGAAGCCTTCCATCACAATCTGGCCGGCCAGCGTGCCGGTGAGGGTGGAGTTCTGGCCTGAGGCCAGCAGGGCCACCGCAAAGAGCGTGCTCGCCAGACCAATGCCCATCATCGGCGACAAAAGCTGGTACGCGTCCTGTATCTCCGCAATGTCGGTCTTGCCGGCCCGGTGAAACACGGCGGCGGCCACGACGAGAATGGCACCGTTGATGAAGAGAGCGCCCATGAGCGCCACGGTTGAGTCGAGCGTCGCGTACTTGATCGCCTCGCGCTTGCCTGCCGGTGTGCGATCGTAGTTACGCGTCTGCACGATGGCCGAGTGCAGGTAGAGATTATGCGGCATCACCGTCGCACCCATGATGCCAATCGCCACAAACAGCATTTGGCGGTTGGTGATGATTTCGGGCTTGGGCAGGAACCCGCCCAACACCCCAAGAATCTCGGGTCGCGAAAATATCATCTCCAGCAGGAAGCACAGACCGATGGTGGCGATGAGGGTGATGACGAAGGCTTCGAGCAACCGAAAACCTTTATGCTGGAGATACATCACGGCCAGCACATCCAGCGCCGTTAGACAGACGCCCCAGACCAGCGGAATCCCGAACAATAGATTGAGTGCGATGGCCGAGCCGATCACCTCGGCGAGATCGCACGCCGCGATGGCGATCTCGCACGCCGCCCAGAGCACAAACGAGACCCGCTTCGAGAAATGGTCCCGACAAGCCTGGGCAAGGTCGCGCTCGGCCACCACGCCGAGCTTGAGCGCCAGCGCCTGCAGCAGAATCGCCATGAAGTTGGAAATCATGACGACCGACAGGAGCGTATAACCAAACGCCGAGCCGCCCGCCAGGCTCGTCGCCCAGTTGCCCGGATCCATGTAACCTACGGCCACCAGGTAACCCGGCCCCGAAAAGGCCAGAAACTTCCGCCATGTGCTCGCGTTGCTGCCGGGAATCTTGACGCTCCGAAATGCCTCGATCAAAGAAGGCCGGTCATTCTGCGACCGCCAGCCGCGACCGCCAACAGGGGGAAGATTCCGGCCTCGATCGCCCGCAGCGTCCGTTGATTCTCCAGCCTGTTCTTTCCCTGCAACGGGAAGGCTCATAGCTGGTTAGCTGAACTCCAAACGCCTCATGCCGGAATTAACCCAGTCAAAATCCGGTTCAATTGATCCGCATGCACGTCCAGATTCGCCTCCGTCCAGACAACATAATCGGCCCTGGCCATCTTGATCTCGATGGGCCATTGCGCGCGGACGCGCTGCTCGATGTCTGCGGGGGACCAGCCTCGATCCAGCAGGCGCTGATGCTGGGTGAGGCGTGTGCAGGCAATACAAATCGTCGCGTCCAGTTCGGCTTCCGCGCTGGTCTCGAACAGGAGTGGAATCACCACCACGGCCAGCGAGCGCCCTTCAGCCCGCCAAACTTCCATCTGGGCGCGCCACAGCGCGCGGATGCGCGGGTGCAGGATGTCTTCCAACCGCTTGCGCGCAGCGGGATCGGAAAAAACGCGACGGGCCAATTCCTCACGCCGCAAATGGCCATCCTGGCCAACGATTTCGGCGCCAAACACTCTCTGGACCTCAGCCAGGGCCGACTGGCCCGGCTCAACCACCTGCCGCGCCAGGTCGTCAGTATCCACTACCGGAATGCTGCGCAACCGGAGCAATCGAGCGGAGTTGGATTTGCCCATGCCAACCCCGCCGGTTAAGCCGACAACCTTCATTTTAAATGCTTGCGCAAAAGCAAAGGCCGGCTTCGATGGGCAATTCCAGAGCCCGAAAACGCTTAAGGCACCAGACGCTGTGTGCGATAGTAGCGGCCTTTGTAATTGGGGGAGTTCGTGTCCGTGAACTTGATCGTGCCGCCCGGCGACGCCGTATTCGTGCTGATGGGCACCCAAGCCGCAAGATTCGTCGATGCCAATATCGCATACGTCAACCCTGGCTGAGCCGCCACATCCACATGGAAATTACCGCCAACCATCGAGCCTGTCAAAATCGCCTCTGTCGGGGCCGTCACCACCGTAGTGGTTTGAGCGGTATTATTCAAAAGATTCAGATCCGTCTCATTGCCCCGGACGGTGGCGGTACTGATAATGTTGCCGCCCAACGCTGGAACCATGAAGAGGGTCAGATTGGTGACGGCATTCGGCGCCATGCTGCCAATGTTGGCGACGATCTGTTCGCCGGTGGAAAGCTGGTTGGTTACCACCACCCCGGTGGCCGAGGATGGGCCAAGGTTCGTAACCCAAATGCTGTTTGTCAGCGTGCCGCCCACAAACAATGCACCCGGCGCGCTGGCCATTCCAATTGCCAGATCGGCCAGAGGGCGGAGCATCGTTGCGGACGCAATATCCAGACTCCAGCCAACGGCGATGTTACCGGCGTCACCAACCGCATCATCGAACACATAGAGGGACCAGGTGCCATTGGGGCTGCCGCCATAGACGCCGGCGAGGGCGGAACCGTAGGGGGCCGGCGGGGCCGGCACGAAGAACCCCGGTGTGCCGGGGAAGCTGCCGGGCTTGGTGACGCCGCTGCTGAGCGCGTCGCTGTTGGGCAGGGTGTTCGTCACCGCATCGTCAAAAGTCAGCGTGAGATTCGTCACCGAATGACCTCCGCCGGCGTGAGACATCAAGAGCACATTGTTGCCTGTGGGACTGACCAGCAGCACGTTAACATCGTGCGGGAAGCTGTGAGTAAACTTTTTCAAAGTCACGGTTGCCTTGATCACCAGACCTCCCACGGCCGACACATCGATTGCGGACGGATAAGGGGTGGCGGGACCTTGCTCGGGAATCTTGATGGCATTGGTGCTCGACCAGTGCGTGATCGTCGGCGGGTTGAACGTGAACGTGACCGGACTCAGGAGGTTGGTCACACCCGGACGCTCATCCTGAAGCTGCAAAGTGGCGACAATCACCTCGCCAGGGCCTGCGCCCGAGGTGAACGTGAAACTCCCGCTGCTGGACGGCCCTCCATGAACCACCGCGCCATAAGCCTGGGGACCGCTGGGAGCGGTGACTCCTTGCGAGGCCTGCAAGGCGGCTTTCAGATTGACCGTATCCAGTGAGCCAACATTAGCCAGCAAGAGCGAGAGGGTAACTGTTTCGCCCGGATCGATCAACCCGTTCACCGGTCCGCTCTCATAGGTCAACACCGCCCCCGCATTGACGATTTGCGGAGCAGGACTGGTGACGGTGACGACGCTGGTTGCCGAATTATTCGCGGCCATTGTGTCCTGCGAAAATGTGGCGACCGACACCGTGTTGGTCAACCTGCCCACGAGCGATGGCGTCATCACAATCACTATCGTTGCGCTCTCATTAGACGCCAAGTCACCCAGCGAACAGGTGACGATTCCGCTATTGTTTGAGCAAGTCCCAACCGTCGAACTCGCGGAAACAAAGGCCGCCCCCGCCGGCAAGGGATCTGTCACCACGACCGCCAAAGCCGTGCCCGGGCCGCGGTTGGTAACGACGATAGTGTTCGTCAACGGATAACTTGCGGGGAGCGGATTGGGCGCCACCGTCAAGCCCAGACCCATGTCCACTACCGGTCGTTGGAAGGTGGTGAGGACGGTTACGGTATTATTGGCCGGATTGGGATCAATTTCACTTGATGCAACAATGGCCGTGCTGGTCAGTATTGCCGAGTTCATCCCCGGCGGGATGAGAGCGGACGAAGGAGCCACGACCACGGTTACGGTGGCGACCGCGCCAGTCGAGAGATTCCCGAGATTGCCGAAGACGGTCGTTGCGTTCGTCATCACGAGTCCTTGGGAAGAGATGGCGGAAACCAAGGTCACCCCTGCTGGCAACACGTTGGTGAATGCCACCGCACTAGCCGAATCCGGCCCCAAGTTGGCCACGAAAAAGGTGTAAGTCAGGATTCCGCCAGCCAAGACCGGGGCGGGCATATCCAAAGCGCTCAGAGAAAGGTCAGCGAGCTGGTTGACGGGACTAATGGTGGTGAAAACAAGTCCCCAACCACCTGCGATGCTGCCAGTATCGCCGGCCGTATGATCATCCACAAAGAGAGACCAACTGCCGTTCGGGTTGCCCCCATTGAACATCGACATCGCCGCCAAATATGGGCCCGCCGGTGCCGGGCTCGGCAGGTCATTGCCCAGGTAATTGGCCGCCTGATAGGTTCCCGAATAAATTGGGCTGGCGCTCGGTATCGGAGCAGCGGCAGCATCGTCAAAGGTGATCGTCGCGTTGGCCACCCCAACATTACCGCCAGCCGCGGACATCAAAATGGTATCCTGTCCGCTCGGACTCACTAACAGCAGATCAATGTCCGGCGCAAACTCATGGGTCAGGTTGGAAACCGTAGCGGTCACTTTGCCCACCGTCCCGCTAAGGCCCGACACCAGAATGGTGGAAGGATATGGCAACGCACTGGTATTGTCCCGGATAGCAATGGCATTGGTGCTGGTGAAAGTGCGGGTGCTCGGCAAGGTGAAGGTGAAGGTCACGGGCGGATAGGTCGTCGCACCATCGCGAAGGTGGAGCGTCGGGTTGATCGTTTGTCCGTTGGTTCCACCAGCCGTAAAAGTAAAGGCACGGCCCACCGGGAAGCCACTCGGGGCCAGCACACCGTAAGTCTGCGGGTTATTCGGCGGGACGGGCGCCACACCGTCGCTTGCCTGCAAGGTTCCCACCAGGTTGAGGGAACTGACGTTGCTCGAGTTGCGCAACCGCAGGATGATGGTCACCGTTTCGCCGATATCAATCGCCCCGTTGGTCGGTCCGCTCTCATAGGTCAACGTCGCCCCGGCAGGGACAATGGCGACCCCCGGCAATGAAACCACCGTTGTCGCGCTCGCGCTGTTGTTGGCCGGGTTCGGATCGGGCTGTTCGCCCGCAACCGTCGCCGAGGTCGTGAGCGTCCCGTCAGTGGTAGTGCCAATCACAACCGTCAGAGTCGCCTTTGCCCCGCTGGCGAGCGCCTCGACCGCCCAACTTAGCGTGTTGCCGGAAATGGAAACCGCTCCTTGCGTTGCGTTGGTCAAAAGCACCGACACATTAGCCGGTAGAAAATCGTTCACGCTCACGCCCGTCGCTGCGCTCGGTCCCATATTGGTCACAACGACCACGTAAGTAAAATTGCTTAGAACCACAACGGGGTCCGGAAATGCAGTGATGCTGATTGCCAGGTCGGCCGAGGGTCCTACGATGGTGGTCAGCGTCGCGGTGTTGTTGGTGGGAACCAAATCGAGTTGGTTGCCCCGAACGGTGGATGTGGTGGTCAGCGACCCTTCAGCGATGGCAATGGCTGTGATGGTGGCCGTCGCCGAGGTGCCGTCAAGCAAGCTGCCGATGGTCCAGAGAATGCCCCCGGTGGTAATCGAGCCCTGGGAAACCGTGGCCGAAATGACCGCGACGTTCGCAGGCAGAAAGTTCGTCACGACGACGCCCGAAGCATCGCTCGGTCCGTTGTTCGCCACCAAGACGGTGTAAGTGAGCGTTGCGCCAAGCGCGACCGGGTTGGGCGCGGCGAAAAGTCCCACAGCCAGGTCCGCTGCGGCCGGATTAACTTGCGTCAAAACGGTTGCGGTATTGTTGGAAGGATCCGGGTCGGTTTGATTGGAGGTAACGCTGGCCGTCGAAGAAATCGTGCCCTGAACCGTCGGTATGACCACTACGAACATGGTGGCTGTCCCACCAACCGGCAATGTCCCGAGGCTGCCGGTGACGAGACCACCCGCCTGCGAACAGCCTCCTTGCGATGAGGTTGCCGAGACGAAAACCACGCTGCTGGGAAGTTGGTGGGCGACTACGATATTCTTGGCGGAACTGGGTCCGTTGTTGGTTACAGATATGATGTAAGTGAGGTTTTGTCCAAAAACCACTGGGTTCGGCTGGCTGACCATGCCCAGAGCAAGGTCTGATCCCGGACATTCACCGCCACCATCGGTGCAGAGAGATGGCGTCAAAAAGAGCGACCAGCATTGGATGGTACCGACATCCGCCCCACCCTGATCCACAGCCCGCAAACGCCAGATACCGTTGGCATGTGTGCCGGACTTCCCAACGAAGACGGACAAAGGTGTTTGCGGCTGGAAGGTCCCGACAAATGGAGCGTTGCCCCCGGTGATTGAGATCGTGGCGGCATCATCGAAAATGGTCCGTTGCGAATCCGGACTGCACGCATTGCCGTAGTCATTCCCATAAGAGCCGTTATTTGCCGAAAGCGTGTTGGTCGTGCCATCCGGCGAAATAAGCTGCAGCAGCAGGTCCGAATCGTAAGTGTGGGTGATATGCAGCGCCACGGTAACTTTATTCAGGCCGCTGGTTATGTTTGACACAACGACACTGGAATTGGTCTCTCCGAGATCAGGAATGGGCGCCGGGATCGAGTTATCAAATCTGAGCGGAACCCCAGGCATCCCAGTCGAGATTGTGAACCGGTTAGTCGAGATAGTCTCGTCGCACTTCGCCACAAGCGTGCAAACAATGGGTGTGCCGCATATAAAGGAGAGCGATGTGCTGATCCGGAACGGAGCAAGGTTCGCATTGGTGGCGCCATTCGGGAGATTGGGGTAGTTCTGAAGCGGCCCGACAATGCTCACGCCGGGAGTGGAACTGGAAAGGCGGCCCGTGACATTGGTGACGGCGAAGCCGGCGTTGTTTGAGATGAAAATCTGCAGGTCGTTGCATTCATCATAGTCGATGACGCCGTTGCCATTGCCTCCGGAAATGACGATATGGTCCACCTGCAAGCCCGGCAGGTCGAAGGCCTCGACCACGCCCGCGGTAGTGGAGCTGTTCGGCGATCTGGCACTGAAGCCCATGCCGCGCTTGGCGAAACCCTGCCAAATCTCGAATTGATTGGCACCGCCGGTATCAATAACGTCGGCCATCAGGATCGCGTCACGGGCCTGTAGAAAGTTGGGTGCGGGCGGGGTCAGCTTCATGCCATCGGTAGCCAACTGCAGCGTCAGTTCGTTGCCGACGGTCCAACCGTACTTGGCAACCAGATTTGCATGTACCTCCCAAAGAGCTGTGCACCAGACTTCCCCCTGATGGTGTACCTCGTCGGCCTCCTGCGGGTTAAACGGATAAAGCGGACTCTGCGGCACACCCGTGTGCGCGCTGATTTGAGCCGGATCAATGTCCTTGAAGGTGAATGGATTCTTCCGCATGTTGGTGCAGTAAGGATAATGCCGGTCGCCGAAATAATAGTTTTCCGTCAAGCCACTGCCGCCTAACAGATAGCCAAAGTAGCCACCGGACGGATAAGCCAGGTTCGGGTCGTCGGTCGGCTGTCCCAGGAGGCAGAGCGCATAGAAGTCAGACCACCCTTCACCCATGCCGTTGCCCTGCAAGGAACCGAGGGCCATGCCGCCGCCCACCAAGCGCCAACTGGTGCCATGGGTTAATTCATGGCAGACGACCTCGGAATCCTGCGAGCCGTCCCGATAAGGGGTTGGGCCAGTAAGAATGAACATGTAACATTGCCCTCTAATCCCATCTGGGGCGGACTGGAACATCGCGTTGTTGGCAATCCCAACGTCCGCGCCCGCCTGCACGTAGCAGGTGATGCTATCATTGCCCAAACCGCCTCGTCCGAAGTTGTCCTGTTGAAAGTTCCCGGCCGCCTCAGTGAATCCCAGTTGATAGAGCCGGTCGTGATACCAGTTGGCACGCCAGAACAATTGCACGGTAGAACCATCGATGTAATTCGTCGGATCGAGCGTCAGGTCCAACGGAAAGTCAAAGACCCGGTTGGGGTTGCCCACTGGACGAGGCTGGTCGGGCTGTTGATCGAAATTCCGATCCAGGAAAGCGTCCGCATTGTTGCCGGTGGTCGTATTGCTGCCATCAGGAATCCACCCCGCCGGCGAGGCTATGACATCCAGAGCCGGGGTGGTAATCTGAACCCGGGTGGTCAGCGCCGGCTGAAAATTGCCGGGGATTTGGAGCCCCGGGCTAAAGGGCGAAGGGCTGTCGCTCGGATAAATGTTGTAGGTCGCATCGCTGATATAGCAACTCAGATTCTGACGCAATTGAGCCGCGCCCGATTGCGCGTCGATGACCAGGCGAAACCGTTCCTGGGTGGCATGGCTGGTGACCATCACTTCCCAGCCCAAACGCAAGCTGGATCGATTCTGGGGCAACCAGACCAGTCGCACATAAGCATCCTCGGGCGTCTTGAAGACTCGATAATTGCCTTCGCCGACGGTGCCTTCCACCGCGACAATTTCATTAACGGCAAGATTCATGCCCAGATTGCGCCCGGCGAGCGCCACCGCCTGGATAGACGAGATGGGAGGGGCAGCCTGGATTGTGGCGCGACCCGGGGTTCCGGCATCGGCGGCCGCAGCGAGGTCAGGAATAAACAGACTCGAGAGGCTGGCTAGCTCACCCTGACGGGTGATATGCCCGATCAGCACCGAATCGAAAAGCGGTATGCCATCGAGTTGCTGGTCCCAAACAATTGTTCGCAGGCCGTTGTGGGCATCCACATAATCCCGCTTCACATGCGCTCCGATGAGCACTTCGGACCCATAGCCGAAAAGCTCATGGTGTTCGTCAAGAAACGCCTTGATCGGAAGAAGGGGATCCCCGACCGGAATAGCCTTCGCGGTCAGCGCGGTCACCGCGCGACCCTGGCCGTCCGCACCCGTGAGAAATCCATCGCCAGCGCGAACGAATTTCGGCGCATCCAGCAAAGAATCAAAATCCACCACGGCTGAGGGCAATTGTGCAGCCAGATGAGACTTGCCTTGCTCCCGTTCGGTGTTTCGTCCCGGTGTCGGCGCAAGCGGCAGGCGGTTGTCGAAATTAGGCATGTCCGGCCGGTGCGTTGGTCGGACCTGCGCCAGACCGGGGGTAACAAAAAGAAGCCCGGTGACTGCCGCGATGGCGCCGAAAACTGTCGCCGCAAGCCTCGGTGAATAAACTCGCATTTTCATGTTCTTAAACTGACTTTGCATTTACGAAACCAGCTTGGCGACGCCAGAAATCCAACCGCACGCGCCGGTCCCGCCGACCGACCAGGCCGGCACGACCTTGATCGCCATCGTTTACGGGGTTATTCCGTGCAGCCGGAAGAACTCCGTACCGTTGCCGATGGGTACCGTGATCGTCTTCTGTCCGCCCACGATCGCCGGGGGCGGGTTGGTCACCGGTGTCCAAATGGCCGGCGGATACAAGTTCGCGGTCGATTCCAAATAGGCATTAGGAGCGTCCGCCGACCACCCAAAGGTCAACGACCCGCCAGAACGCGACACCGTCATCTGGAAGGCGTCGATCACCGTCTTGATGGCGGCGGTGTTGTCGGCCTTGTGCGGATCCGTGACCGCCGAACTGCACGTCGCCATATTGGTGAGCGTGCCGGCGGCGGTGGGCCTGACGGTAATGGTAACACTGGTCTGGGCACCGCTGGGCAGATTTCCCAAGTTGGCAAAGGTCACCTTTATTGGGTTTCCGTTGGTTGAAGCACCGGCCGAAGCAGACACGAAAACCACCGTTGGCGGCAATGTATCCGTTATGGCCAGGATTGGAGCAGTTGCCGGGCCCTGGTTGGTTACCGTGATGGTATAGGTCAGGTTGTAGCCCGTCGGAATCGGGTCCGCCGAACCGGCCATGCTCAACTTCAGGTCCGCCGTCGGCTCGGTCACCGACACCACGGCAAACGCGATATCGTCGTCGGGATTCGGATCAGCCGACGAAGTGGTCACCGTTGCGAAATTGGTGATCGTGCCGGTGCCATTGACCTGGACCACGAGCGCCAGGGTGGCCCTGGAATCCCTGGTCAGTGAGCCAACACTCCACGATACCAAACCCTCAAAGTTCGTCACCGTCCCAATGGACGGACTGGCGGTCAAGAGGGTGGTTCCGATCGGGAGATTGTCCAAAACCACAATGTTGCTGCCGCTGGCGGGCCCAAAATTGGTCACGCTGAGCGTGTAAGTGACGTTGCTCGAAGCCACAACTGCGGCGGGCAAAGCAGTCATGGCCAGAGCCATGTCGGCCGCGCCCGCAACCGGCCCGGAAACGTTCAGATTCAGCAGCCAGCCGTTGGCAATTCTGCCATAGTTCAAGTAGGAATCATCATAGATGTAGAGGGACCAAATGCCATTGGGGCTGCCGCCGTTAAACGTGGACATGTTAGTCGCGAACGGCGGTAGGGCGGCGTTGGTCGGGAAAGACGGTGGGGGGGGCGGAAACTGGGGCGGCGTAAAGGCATAAAAGGTTGGCCGATAAGTGCCCGAGACAATCTGTGTCGAGTCCGGCAACGGGCCGTTCGTAGCGCCGTCGAAAGTCAGGGTGACATTTTCTATGCCGATTTGGCCGCCGCAATGGGCCATCAGATAAGATTTCTGGCCCGTGGGCGACACGAGCAACGCGTCGATGTCCTTCGGATACGTGTGGCTAAGATTCGTGAGAGTAGCCGAGGCCTGCATCACCATGCCGATCAGGTTGCTGACATTGATCGCGGAAGGATATGGTGTGGCACTGGCAAAATCGTTGATGACGATTGGGCTGGTGTTCGCGTAAGTGGCCGTCGCTTTGCCCAGCATGAAGCTGAAAACAGCGTTGCTCAGGCTGGTGCTGCCATCCCGAAGCTGCAAAGTCACCTGTATCATTTGTCCGTTGGTGCCGACCGCCGTGAAAGTGAACGGCCGGGATGCCGACGGCCCGTGCGTTACCAGCTTCCCGTAATTCTGCGGCCCGCTGGGGTTGGAAACCCCGTTGGTCGTGCCGAGCAGCGTAGCGATCAGGTTGCCAGTATTCGTGCCGTTGGCGTTGCGCAGGCCAAAAAGCAGTGTCACAGTCTCGTTCGTGTCAATCACACCGTTGACCGGTCCGCTCTCCGAAACCAGCGCGACTCCCGCCGGGATGATGAGGCTGCCATCGGTTTCCGCAATCGTCAGCGTTGCCGGATTGGGATTAACAATCGTGGCATTGCCCACGGCGTTGGTCAGGTTCAACACAACCGTATGCCCGCCGTCAACCACGTGGTTGTCAATCAACCCGACAGCGAACGTCTTCACAGTCTCGCCATTGGTAAACAAAAGCGTGCCGCTGGCCGGGAAATAGTTGGTATTCGCCGAACCGGTGCCATTGGCCGTGAAATAATCCACCGACACAGTGCTGTTAGTCCACTGCTGGCGCAAAACCGTGATGACGGCATTGCTGACGTTCTCGTTCACGCTGTAGATCGGGCTGGAAAAACTCAACCCCGCCGTGTCGTCGGTGACCGTCACGCTCGCCAGGTAGGGCGTCATCAACTGGGCAATACCGCTCGGAATCGGATTGGTGAGGTACACGTTGAACGTCCGGTCCCCACGAATGAGTTGGTTGGTGAGGATTTGCACCGCGAAGCTCTGGAACGAAACGCCATTGCTGAAAGTCAGCGCGGCCCAGTTGGCTCCGTAATCGACACCCTGCTGCGCCGTGCCATCCGCTGTGGTGCAAATGACCCCCACTGTGCTGGTGTTGGCATTGGTGCGGACCACCGTGATCACAAGGTTGGTGCCGCTGCTTTTGAGAGCGCCGTAGTTGGCATAGGTGGAAATCGAGAAATCGACGTTTGTGACAACCGAAAGGTTCGTGCTGGCAAAGTTGATTCCCGCTTCGTTGTCGAGCAACACCACCGTCGCCAAACCCGGTGCGCCCACTTGCGCCGGGACGCCAGGATTGTATAGATTCACCCCGAAGGACAGATCGCCCGTCACCCTGGGATCGTGCAATACCTGCAGGACGATGCTCTTGACGATATCCCCGGCGTGGAATGTGAGCGTGCCGTTGGTGCCGACAAAGTTCACGCCCGCAGTGGCCGAAATGTTGGTCGTAGCATACTGAACCGTGGTGTCGCCATTGGTGCCATTCTGCCGGAACACCGAGAGCGAAATCGTGCCCGCCGTCTCCGGCACCACATAGAACGGCGAACTGAACCAGAGCCCAACATGGTTATCTATAATGGTCGCAGGCACGTTGGTGGGTCCGATCAGGGTTGCTCCACCGGTCACGTTGGACAGTACCAAGGAGAAGCTCGGGTTGCCATTGAACCGGCTTTGCTGAAGAATCTGCACCGGGATAGCCTTGCTGATTTCCCCATTATTGAAGGTTAACGAACCGTTGGCGGCAACATAATCCAATCCTGCGACCGCGCTGCCAGGCAGCGTGCTGAAATTCACCGAGACCACTCCCGTATGGCCGTTCGTGCGTACGATAGTGGCGTAGAGGAAACCGTCGCCTTCGCCCACAACGTAGTTCGTTTGGCTAAACATCAACTCTCCTGGTGCGCTGTTCGAGCTCAGAATCGTCAGCGTCGCCTGGTTTGGCACGCCCAATAGCGTGTTGAAAGTATTGGATAGCTGCATCGTAACCGTGGTATCCATCGTTGCCAGGGGATTGTTCAGAATCGGGATTCTGAGCTTCACATTGGTGTCGCCGGGCTGGAAAGTCAGGGTGTTGCTCACGGTGATGTAATCCATCCCCGCCACCGCCGTGCCATTGGTTGTGGTAAACAAATCCACCGAGGCGCTGCCGCGCGTGCTGCCCTGCCGCATAACTTCGATGAACATCATGCCGCCAGGAACGTTCTGCTGCACGGAGTACATATCCGTGATAAAACTCACGGTGCTGTCGTCGTTGATGATGGTCAGGAGGGAAAAATACTGAGCGCCCAAACCGGTCGGCGGCAACGGATTGGACAAATAGTTGCTGACCAACAGATCGGGAGTGATCTGAAAATCATCGATCACCGGCACCATGACCGACTGCAAGGTCTCGCCCACCGGAAAATAAAGCGTGGTGTTGACATTCGAGAAGTTGACCCCCGGGACCGCAGTCAATCCAACCGTTGAAAAATCCACCGTCATATTCCCCGCCGTTCCACCCCGACGCCGCACGCTGATCACTGCATTCGTCGAGTTCTCATCGGCATCGAAATTCGCTGCGGTGAACTGGAACACTCCCGAACCGGCAAGCGACCCGCCGTAAACCCGCGCCAGATGCGACCGCACCTGGCCGTCATAGGTGGTGAAACCGCCGCCGATGACCATCATGCCGTCCGGTTGAAGGGCGATGGTGTTGATGTAGGCATTGGCGCCCAGACCGAAGTTAATCGCCGGATCGACCGTTCCATCCGGCAGCAGCCGGGTGATGCGATTGCGCGAAACTCCGTTGGCGTGGCTGAATAGCCCCACTAAAAGGATGCGCGTGTCCGGCTGGACTACAATCGCATTGACAGTATCGTCGGCGCCGGCTCCCGCATTGAAAGAGGCATCCACCTGACCGTTGATGTTCAACCGGGCAACATGGTTGAGGGCGTAACCATTGAAATTGGTAAACGAGCCGCCCACCAGCACCCGGCCGTCAAGCTGGATCGCCAGCGCCCTCACCGCGTTGATAGTTCCGCTGCCTGGGTCAAAACCCTGGTCGAGTGTGCCGTCCGGGTTGAGCCGGGCGATGCCGTTGCGCACTACGCCGTCAACGGTGGTAAAACTCCCGCCGATGAGGATTTTGCCTGGCTGAATCGTGTTTGTGGGATATGCCGCAATGGCATAGACGGTGCCGTTGACGCTCAGATTGGGGTCGAAGGTGCTGTCCAGCATACCGGCGTTGTTAAGGCAGGCAAAGCCCGCATGGCTGACACCGTTCATGTTCAGAAAGCTGCCGCCGATGAGCAACCGACGATCAGGCATGAATGTCTCGGCCATCGCAAAAATGATGTTATCGCCGCCCGCGCCCGCGTTGAACGAAGTGTCCAGCGACCCGTCCGACATCAATCGAACCAACCCATTGCGGTTGAGTCCATCCATTTTGGTGAAGGGGCCACCCGCCAAAATGCGACCGTTGCTCTGCACCAATACCGTCTGGATCGGACCATTGGCGCCGGCCAGTCCATTGAGGAAGGTGGTGTCGATCGAGCTGTCGGCATTCAATCGCGCGATATTGTTGCGCGGAAAGTTGTTCAGAACACTGAATGCGCCCGCAGCAATAATCTGACCGTTGGTCTGCAGCCCGACGCTATAGACGTCGCCATTGAACCCCGGGTCGGACACAAAGCTCGTATCCGGCGAGCCGGCTGGCAAATTGAAGCTCTCGGCATCCACAATATAGACTCGCGCGCTGGTTTGGTAGCCGAGCACCCCCGGCGGGGTCGTACCGTTCAGATTGACGGTGAAGTAAAAGTTGCCGGGCGGGCCATTTGTCACTCCGTCGTCCAAAATCGTCACGTTGAATGTCTTGGCCACTTCGCCCGGACCGAACGTCAGCGTATTGGTAACGGCAACGTAGTTCGGTAATGGCCCCGTCGAGACCGCCACCGGCCCGTCCGCGGTGGCGAAGTTCACAGTCAATGTTTGCGCCGAGCCACCCGTGCGAATCACAGGAATGGTGATATACCCCCCGTTCTCATCGGCCTGGTAGCTCGGGGCGCTGAATTGCAGACTGCCGAAATAGTTGTCGTCGATAATCATCACCGTCGCGGCAGTCGGCGTCCCCGCCAGGACAAATGGGGCGTTGGTCGAATTGACGATGGCATTGGTGAGGTAAGCGCCGAAAGTCAGGTTCGGACCCACCTGACCGCTGTTGATCAGCGGGACAACGACATACTTGGTCGAGGCGTCCAGGTTGTTCCAAACGAGCGTGTTGGTAACACCCACGTAATTCACCCCACTGATGGCCGAGCCGTTCGTCGTGATGCATTGCACCGTAAGGGTTCCCTTATTCGCGCCGGCACGGTTGACCGTCAGGACTGCGGCGCCGGAGGTCTCGTTCGTCACGTAGGTTGCCGAGGAGAAGCTGACGTAGCCGGGGTCATAGTCGTTATCAACGATCTTGAGCGTGGCTGTCGAGAGACCAAGCGAAGCGCCCTGGACGCTGGCGAGCCGAAGACCGACCGTGAGGCCGTTGGGCTGGCGGATTCCATCGTCGATGATTTTGATGTCGCGGTTGGTCAGGCAGGTAACGCCGGGAGCGAATGAAAGCCTCTTGCTATACGCAACGTAATTCGATCCGGCATGACCCGTCCCATCGACGGTGGAAAGCACGACCGAGGGGAAGCCGGCCGAGCCATTCGTTCGAGTAAGAATAATGGTTGCGTTCGTGCCGTTTTCATTGACGTAAAAGTTGGCGATGGCGAAACCAATGGTGCCTGAACTCTGAGTGTCATCCACGATGGCGAGTGGAGCAACCGAGGCGCCCAAGGCGTTGCCCAGCGGGATGTTTTGGGCGCCCAGGAAGAACTGATCGGCCCCGCTCGGGTTGGCCAATTTCACCTGGGTGGCCACAGTTCCCGGCACACCGCTGTTCTTGATGGTGAGGGTAAGGTTGCCCGGTGGGTACGGGAACCATAAGTGGCCGTAGGGATCTGTCGGTGTGGCATTCGTACCGTAAAACCCGTCGCTGTGCGCACGGGTGATGGCATTTGGATAGACAGAAAAATAGGGACGAAGCGCGCCATCCGGCCACCAGGAGCCGAGGTAGAGGGGCGGCGTGCTATTATAGACGTAGTCGATACCGCTCTGGGCAAGGCCAGGCTGCACGGCAAAATTCGCTGAGGAGTAGCCGAGAGTGCCGTTGAATCGGATTACGTCCACATTCAGCGCAAGCTGGCTCTTGTTCACCGAGTAGTTGTTGTAAAGCAAACCGAGGTTCCCCGGCCCCGGCGTGGATCCGCCCACGAGTCGGGCAAAATTGCTCCGATTGCGCACCCCATCCCGGGACTTGGGTTCGGTCCAGACGTTCGGGTCTATTGTGAACGAGGGATAATCAGAGTCGAACCGGATCCAGGCATCGGCCTGGCCGCCGCCGACCTGGCTGAAGCCCCCACCGATAACGACGTTGCCATTGGGCAAAACCTGCGAGCTATAAACAAATGGCCGCGGGTCGGGATTCGGGTCCGGAACGTTCAGATCAGGCCACTGCCGATCGTAATACTTGCGGTGGAGGCCGGCAAACTGGTTGTAGGCCGTGTCCAGGAAGGTGGTATCGACCGTGCCGTCCGCATAAAGCCGGGTAAAGCCAAGCCGGTGGGTGCCGTTGAACGCAGTGAAAAGGCCGCCCAAATACATGCTGCCATCCGGCTGCGCGCTGATATTAAAGACCGTGTCGTCGGCTCCCGTCCCCGAATTGAATGTGCCATCCACCGTCCCGTCGCTGTTCAGCCGGGCAATGCGGGTGAGCTGGGCGATGCCCACGTTTTGGAACTCCCCGCCAAGCACAATTTTCGTGCTGCCTTGCATCGTCAATGCATAGACCGTGCCGCCCACGCCGAACCCGAGATTGGCATTGAAACTGACATCAGCGCTGCCGTTTGCGTTTAGCCGCGCCAACCCGCTCAGGCTTTGTTCGCCGAGGTTGGCAAACTGCCCGCCAATCACTACTTTGCCATCCGGCTGCAGTGCCACACACCACAGAATGTCGTCGGGAGCATTGGTGCTTGGATCAAAGCTTAAATCCAACGAGCCATCCACATTATACCGGGCGATATGAGCGCGCGGAACCTCACCGATCATCGTAAAGTCGCCGGCGATAATAACTTGGTTGTTGGTCTGGATCGCCAACGCCCAAACGGGGCCGTCCGGGTTCTGCGTTGGAGCGAAGGTCGTATCCCGCAAGCCGTTCGCGTTAAGGCGGGCGATGTATGGCCGGTTCGCCCCGTTGTATTGCTGGAAGGTGCCGCCGATCATCATTTTCCCGCTGCCATCGGGCAATAGGGCCAGCGAGCTGATCATGCCGCCATTGGCACCGGTGCCCGGGGTGAAACTCGTGTCGATAGGACCGTTGGGCGTGGCGCGGGCGATACAACTGCTCGCGGTCCCGTTGTAGCTGGTGAACTCGCCTGCAACAATCGCTTTGTTGTCCGGTTGCACGGCCACCGCCCATATCGTGCCGTCCGTCCCCGGATGGGGCTGGTTGGACGGAACCGTCGCCACCGACGGTTTCATCTGGCTGCCGTAATCAGTGCAGTAAAACTCATCCACCGAGCCAGCCGGTGGCGCCTTGTCGTCGAACAGGATTGTGACATGGCACTCGCTGTTCTCGCCAACCGAGTAGTTGGCACCCTCATAGTTTTGGTAAAGGATGATATTGAAGTCCTTGTTGAATTTCGTAAGCTGATCGTTACGAACCATGAAGCTGATTACCCCTTCGCCGTTATTTCCGACGGTGACGGTGCCATCTGGTGGAGACCACGTGAAATCAAAATTTGTAAACGCCACGAAACTGTTTGCGCCCCAGGGAAATATAAAGGGGCACGCGTTGTTCGTATCGGGTATCGCGTATTCAGAGCCGGGGTTGAGAGCAAAGAAATTGTTCCATTCCTGTGGACTGACGCTGTCACCGATCATCCCGTTGACGCGGTAGCTGATGGTTTCACTCCGATCGCCAGGCACACGCTGATGGGTGCGAAAAACGCCAATATTGACCTGTGCCCAGTAATCGTTAACATCCCTGGGCACACGATAGTTCCTCTTCCCAAAATTATAAACGTCCTGGGTCGGAGCAGTATTCCCATCATCCCCCGTCCAGTTCTGAGCCGGATTTTGACCGAGTCCCGCCATGCTCATGATGCAAACCGTGGCCGTGGCGAAGGGCGTGTCGAGCCGGGGCGGAGAAACGTTCGTCGTTTCAAATGTGTCGAGGCGTGGGTTGGAGAGAACGACTGAGAACTCTTTATCCATCCATCTCGCCGGCCACAGGCTCGGGTTATCATTCGGGTTGTTGGTCGAGTAGGAGTAGAACGAAGTCGGGATGATCGGAATGACAATCGTCTTGCTCATCTCGAAATCGTCGAAGACCAGAGTGCCCGAGACCGGCGTATAGTTGACGCCTGCCACCGCCGTGTCGTCCTGCGTCGCATAATCGACCAGCAGCCGCCCGCTCGAACCGGCCACTCGAGTCACGGTAACCAACACCCCGCCCGGGTCGTAAACATAATACGTATCATGCATGGTTTCACCGCCGGTGTACCCCAGCCCGTACAAAGTTTCCCATTCGGTGCATTGGTAGAGCGGCTGCGGCATCCCCAAGCCGCCTTTAAATGACCATCCAAAATAATCGATTTCCTCGCTCGCAAACCGCAAAGCTCCCGACGAACGAAACGCCCAGTTGAGCGAGATCGAGCCCACTCCCACCTGTGAAAGCCAGGTCGTGCCCGTTTGTGATACCCCCTTCCCCACCAAACTGTCCACGACAATATAATAAGTAGTCCCCGCCGTGACATTGAACCGCAGGATGCTCGGACCGTTGAATGGCAGCGGATACATGAGTGTCCAAGGGTTGTATATAACCCTGCGCGGATTGGTCATCGAGGTCATAACCTCGTGGACGAACGGATAGTAATCGTCGTTGGCCCCCACCTGCAGCAACTGCGAGATGTTCGGACCGGTATAGACCCCAACAACCGTGTCCAGGGTCACATCGGTCGCATCGGCGCTGCCGAGGGTGTCGATGGTGACCTCGCCGCTTTCTGACGGCGTCCACTGGTACCAGAGCGGATGCTGGGGCGGAAACCCTGCAGTGCTGGGAGCGCCCGGGTCGGGGACGACGCCGGTATTACTGTTGACCACACTGCCCCATTGGCCGGTGATAACCTGGGCACCGCTAAAATTAGTCTGGGCCCAACCGACGCTCGCAGCCAGGCTGACCCAGGCGAACAGGCCGAGCCGCACCACTGCCAGCCGACCCGGGAAACCGTAATTTATTCGCAATCTTCGCATAACACTTCACACGTTATTCTTTCACTGCATTCACCACGAACACCCTGCCCGCATCCGCAGCAAACTACACCCGAATTCACAAAGAGCCCACCGCCTATGGCGACAATGCCCGCACCCGATAATAGTGCGGACCGGTGGTTTTAATCGGATCCGCCACGGTCACCCGCCCACCCATGGTGGCGTCCGACAAGAAACTCGTTACAAGCTGCCAGTTGGTTGGAGGCAGCAACAACGACGAGGCCGTATAAAGATAATTGCTGGAGAACGGAATCGTGTTCCAGGAAAGGAGGATGATCGGCGACGGACGATTGGTGAATGCCGCCTTCAAAACCAGCGTAGCAGGGGTCAGCACGGGAATCGGGTCCGGTTTCAGGGTCGCACCATCGCAGGTGGCGTTCACACCGCCGGTCGGCGGGTAAGGTTGCCCGTTGGAATTGATGTCACAGCTATACACCAAAGCCCGGTTGAGCCTATGAACCGTGCCATCCGTATAAGTCAGGTTGGTCGAGGAGTAAAAGCCGGTGTTGTAATTGCTGACCCACAGGAAACGCCCGCCATTGGCACCGCTCGCGCCATGCTTGCCATTGAGCTTCTCGGCAATCGAATGGCCGGCAGCCACGGCGTCCCCGTAATAAATCGTAAAGTTCGGTTCGAGGTTCACCCCCGCGAAATTACCCATCACGTCGGCGTTGGTGGTCGCCCCCTGCAATTCAAGCAGATCGACATAAAGAGCATTGGTGAGCCCGGTGCGAAAGAAAGCAAAGAGGCTCCCGGCATCCTGACCATCGAGGATGAGCCGGCCCAGCGCCGCGTTGTTCACAAATCCGCTCGGCCGACAGCCGTAGTCCTTCCCGGCCCAATAATTGTCCACTTCGGAATTGGCAAATGCCTTGTTGGTGACGGTCGTCGCAAGCAGACTCGCCTGGGGAGCCAAACGCCACAGATTGATGCCGCCGCCCACGGTCCAGGTATTCTTGTTTGTGACCATATCGACGCTGTTGCTCAAGCTGCCGTCATCCAGGTAATTGGTGATGGTCAAGAATATCCCCCGACCAGCCTCCATCATCTGGTTGCTGATGATCAAGCTGCCGCACGTCAACGCGATGTCGGAATCCCTCGCCAGAAATGCCCCATTGGTCACGATGGCGGAACCGGCTTGCGCGCTCAACGGGCCGATCCCGGTGTCATTCGTGCCGCTCGCCTCGAAGTAATTCGCCCAGATCGAGCATCCCACCGTCGATATAATGCCGTGAGTCACGAAGCTCTGATACGGCTCGTCGAAGGTCCCGCTGAACCACGGCGGCGTCCGGGCGCCGGCAAAATAGACCGAGTTAACCGAGCTGATCTTGCCGAAGTTCGTCAGGCATTGCAGTTTGGGCAAACTGGCCGACCACAACAAATCTCCCGAATTCAGGTTCAGCTCGCCATAGGGCGTCGGGGCATGGGCGTCATTGGTGCTGATGGTCAGGCGCAACGTATCCAGCAGCAGGCTGCCGAACACATTCAGCGCGTCGCCGATATACAGGTTGGTGCTGCGCAGGCTCAGGTTCTGAATCCGCGAAGGGGCCTGCGCCACAAGATCGCTGTCAACCATCGTCACTGTGTACAGAGTCGCCACCCCACCCGCCGTCACATTCGTCCAACGCCCGCTCCATGCTTGTATCTCCCCTTCCATCCGAGGCAGAAACGGAGTCGTCAGATTGCTGATCGACATGGTGCCGTTGGTGCTGCTCAGGTAAGCATCGCTCACAGGCGATATGATTACCGCGTTGGTGGATCCCACAAAATGGTTGGTCGCGCTTAACCTCAAATAGCTCTGCCCATCGATGAGCGTCCGCGTCAAATTCAAGTAAGAACCGGCGCCAGAGGCGGAAATCTCGATGCGCCCAGGCACGTTCGTCCAGGTTGAACCTGAAATGGTCGGGTCGGGCGAGAAGGCCGCGGCAGTGATCGCCGCCGCCCAGCCAACATTCGTCGAGTAGGTCGGATAGTTGGTGCCGCTAAATATTGCCGGATTCACCAGCGTCGGGGCCAGCGTGGGCAAAGCGTCATACCCAAAGGGGGCAGCATGGGTGATGCTGTAGTTGTCCGGGCGATACCTGGCGGCGGCAAAATTGTAGTAAAAGAAAGTAGGCGCCCGCGTTTGCGTCAGATACGGCGGAGTCCAGTAGCCAAAACTGTCACTGAAGAAAAGCCGGTTGGTGGTTACGACATTGTTGACCCGATTCGTCAGCAAAGCCTGCCACTGGATCATCTTCTCCGCCCCTGGACCGCCAAAATTGCCGAATCGAACATCAGTCGATATGGCCGGGTTGGTTTGCCGCAGAAACAAAACATCGATTGCGGTCGAGATCGCCCCGGCAAAATATACCTGATGGGTTGTCACGTAGGCTGTGTAGCCATTGGGACAAACGGCACTGGTGCCACAAGCGTTGACGAATCTCAGGTATTGGAAGGTCGGATACCCGATCGTCATCACCTGCATCGGTGAACTCTGGACCGTGTTAGCGCCGAAATAGGCCCCGAGCAATGAATCGTTGGTGCCCCAATAGATATCCCGCACTCCAGCCTGATCGTTGAATTCATTGCCCACCGCACCCAGGGTGCTCCGCGTCAAGTCAATGGTCTTGCCACTTAACGTCATCAAACCGGAGCCGCCCACCGCCAAGGTTCCTCTGTTGTTGATGTTCGTCGCCGCCACCAGCACATAACTGGCCCCGTAGATGTTGGCATTGGCCGGATTGACGTTGCCCGCATTCTGGAAATTGGCCGACCAGCCATTGGTTTGCCCGGCGCTGTCGAAATAATCGAACCGGAATCCCGAGTCGCCCGCCATCCGGTTCGCGTTGGTCCAGTTGCGCGTGTTCCAACTCTCGTAGGGCAGAGGCGGTCGGACGGTATCAGAGTAAAGGTTGGTAATGAAGAAAAAGCCGTTGTTGACGAAGTTCGATGCGTCAATCTGCGGCGCGATCTGGGGCGGAGATATCACACTCACTGTCGAGTTGTTGATGTAATCGGTTGTCGCCAGCGCAATCGAAACCATCAACACACTCAGAACATTCACTAGTAAGAGCCGCTTCATAATCACAAATCTTCCACTATGGCACTCGCGTCACGGAGCAATAATCACTTGCATTGTGCGGGTCGTGCGGCGCGCATCAGCCCCGCTGACGGTCACGTTAAATATCCAGGTTCCCGCCGCAGTCGGCGTCCCGCTGATCACGCCGCCTCCAGATAAACTCAGCCCGGGCGGCAGAGACGGCACGCCGCCGTTCCATGACCAACTATACGGGGCAGTCCCGCCCGCGACCTGCAATTGAGTGGCCGGGTACGAACGGCCCACTCTGCCGTCGGAAAGAGCCGGCGTAATGATTTGATAAAGGATTTGAGCCTCCAGGTTCATTATGCTCAACCCGCTCGGATAGACCACCGGAGCATTGGTTGACCCGTCGAATGACCCCCAGATGTAGTTCGTGATCGCGGTCGATTCGCTCATGCCGCTGAGGATGAAGTTGGTGCCATAGAAATTAATCAGCAGCGGCCCAATTTTGTTGAAAGCAATCTGCATGTTCGGCTCGATATTTCCCGGGCCGGCCAAACCCGGATTCGCATTGCTGTCGTTGAAGTTCTGAGAAGTCACCGTGCGCACAGCCGAACCCACCCCGGTCAGGTCCGCCGCTGAGAAAAGAAAGTCGGGCTTGTTCACCACGCGCTGATACCAATTCGTCACCAAATGGCTGTTCGTCACCGTGACGAGCTTGTACAGATTCGTGATTGGCTGGTAAAACCTTCCCACGAGCGAATCGTAACTGGTTTTGACAAAGGTGAATTTATCAATGCCCTGCAGCAACGTCACGTTGGTTACCACACAATCGACCGGATAGTAGGTGAACACGTGATTGGTGAAGTATTCAATCACCGCTTGGTAATAAAACTGAAAGTTCGTCGCGCCAAGCGGCATATTCGTGAACGAGTTCACAATATTCGTAGTGCTCGAAACAATTGTGGCCTGCAAGCCCGATATCGAGATTCCGCAGAGGTTGGTCAGAATATAATACTCCCCCGCAACCACGTTGGTCCTGTAGGTTACCGTCGTGGTGTAAATGCGCGGCGGCATCCCATACGGGTCAGAAGGAAAGTTGGTCTGGTAGGTCGTCTCCACCGTAATCGGCACTTTGACAATGTGCGTGGTAATGTCCGACAACGGCACCATGGTCCATGCTCCGTTCACGAACTGAAATGTCACCAGGTTGCCAAAGGTGTGGCGATACCATGTCTGCACCGTCAGCGTCCGGTTGGTGAGATACGCCAGGCGCGGCGGCATCCCATAAGGGTCGGTCGGGTTGTTCGTGAAATATACTGTCACGTTGGTCACCCAGATGTTCGTATAAATGTTCGTGGTCGCGACGATGTTCAACGCCGGATAAAGCGCCTGCAATGCCGCTTGACTGTTGGTCAACGCCTGGGACGACAAAAGCGTCAGGTTTGACGTCATCAACAGTTGCGGGCCGCCAGGCACGTTGGTGTATAGCATCATGCTGTCGCTCGACATCGATTCCCAATTCACGTTGGTGGGTTGGTAGATGTAGCGCAGACCACCCACATCATCCTTCGTCAGCGCCGTCATGTATAATCCGAGACCCGAATAGAACGGAGACGTGGCCGGCAGATGTTCCACGGCCAGCGGATCTACGGTAAATGGAAAAGTCCAGGCCACCGGAGGGCCGCCGGTGCATATTTCTATGATGATATAGCTGTACAGCGTGTTGTTAATATAACTGCTCGGCTCCCAGGTCGTCGGGTCGAAGCTCAGCTTGATGACCCCATAATACATATACGGGCAAGTCAGCCCCGGCTGCGTGTCACGCGTGCGCAGTGTCCAAACGTACCTCTCGGAATCGGTCAATCCCAACTCCTCCAGCATCATCGATAAGGTCGCGGTCTTGAGATCCATCAGGTGCAGCGCTTGGGCCGTGTAGTTAAACCGCCGCGTCTCCAACGGCACTTCGTCGAGACTCGCGCTGTACCGGGAAAAATTAGTCAGCCCGTTGAGAATCGCAATGGCCTGGTCCACCGCAACAACGCCGTTGGACGCAAAGTAATCCAGAAAGCTCTGGTCGAAAGCGTAGTAAATGGTCGGGGTGTTCCAGCGATACTCTTCGCCCAGGTTGTGCGGCGCGCCAATATCACCGGGAAGATTGTAGGCGATTTCGGGAACCTGCCACGCCTGGTTCGGGGGGCCCATGAGGGAAAACCCGAACGCCGACTCAAGTCCGAAGACCAGCAGGGAGACGCAGCCAACTGTTTTAGCAAATCGCAGCATACAAATTCCACTTATCGCAAACACAGAATCCGGTAATACCCGGCCCCGCCCCCGCCGAGGTAGATTGAATCAACCGTCCCCGCCGCAAACCGCGGTGAACCAACGTTCGCCCAGTCCAACAGGTTGCTCGAATACTGCGCCTGATACGTCAGCCCCGGCTGCGGATTCCAATTCAAATAGTTCCCCTGCCCGGTCTGCACAATTGCCGTCCGCAGCCACGTGCTTGAATCCAGCGGGTTGGCCCCCGTCAGAAAAGCCTGCACCGGAGTCGGTCCGTCTGGCGCCAAGACACTCGTCGCCACAGGCCACGCGTCACTCCAATACCGGTTCATCCACTCCACCGGAATGCCGTAATAGCTGATCCCGCTCCATGTCGAAGCCGTCGCGGCCGGAGATAGCGGTGACCGACGGCCCTCCGTAGTGACGTAGGCCACCTGAAATGAGTGCGTTGTGCCAACAGTCAATCCGTTGGCCGCCGTCATCAGCCAGATGTTCGTCGCAGCCGAAACGGCAGGTGCGCCCGCACCATCGACATACACTTCATAATGATCCACCGACATCCCCGCCTGATACGACCAGAAGACTTCCACCTGCGGCTGATAAACCCTGTTGCTAACCACGAACGGCACACACAACAACGGCGCACTCATCGTGGCGAGCGGCGGTGCCGATTGTGCAAACCGCTGCGCAAACAGATCAAACCCGCCAGCCCCGCCCACGTAGCTGCTCCAAGCGGTAAGAAACCGACCCGCACCGTCCGAGGCGATACACGGATGGATTTGGCCGTTGATGACTGTCGTATTAACCAATATTTCGCCCGCCCAAGGCGCGCCGTCGCCGTGCAAGACCTGTCCGTAAATCCCTTCGTTGGAACCATCCTGCCCCATGCTGGTCCAAGTAACAAAATAGTCGGTGCCGCTTGCAGCAACTTTAGGCGCGTATTGGTCCCCAAACGCAACAGTGTTCACCCGCCGCACGATTCCGCCAGCCAGCGCACTCGAAAATGGCCGCGCAAAAATGTCCCAACTGTTATTCGGATTTGCAGTATCCTTCTCACTCCAGGCTGCCAAAAACCCTCCGTTGGAACCCGCAGCCACACTCGGATTTGCACAAATATTTGTGCCGGTGTTAATCAGAAACTCGCTGCCCACCGCCGCCCCATTAACATCATACACTCGACCATAGACATCGACGCTCGGCGAACCGGCTGCAGACGTCCAGCGTTCCTGCTCGGAAACCCAGACAACGACAAACCGGCCGTTGCTCAACGCCGCAACGGCTGGCGTGCGCTGATTGAAGGAGACAAACTGGTTTACGAGAAATTCGCCGCCGCTTTTTGCCCCCGTTGGTGTGAGGATTTGAGCATAAATATCCTCCATGCTGCTGCTGCTCATCTGGTTATAGCTGGCCCAGGTGACAATCACGTTGCCGTTTGTCAGCGTCGCAATCGCGGGCGTGACCTGCATCTTGTTCGTGAATGTGTTGACCAGAACATCATTCGCCAGCCACGTCCGGCTCGCAGAGAGAAAACGTGCGTATATGTGCTGAAATCCTTTTATCCCACCCTGCCAGGCGAAGACCGCCCCACCGTTCTTTAACAGCGCTACTTGCGGGTTTTCCTGGTCGCGCGCGACGAACGAGTTCACCCGAAAAGGCGATAGCACCCCCGAAAGCCCGCTGTCCAATTGCAATGCGCTGATCCCCAATCCGTTCCCGTCCGTGATATTGTCCTGCCATACCAGGTAACCGCCCGACGGATTGATCCCTATGCAGGGTTTTACCTGGTCCTGAGGCAAAGAACCGGCAATCGCGTATTGCACACCATTGGCAATATAGTTGGTTTGACCCCAAACAATGGCGGGCACAGCCACAACCATGCACCAGCACATCAACGATTTACGGGCGAAGAGTGACATTGACATAAACTTGCACATTTTCAACAGCCCGATTTGGCCATCTTTATTGCTTCTTTGCCTGATCGGTCGCCGCCGGAGGCTGCACCGGGAAGGAATCTTTCGCAAAAGGCATCTCGTCTTCCGAATGCAACCGGTTGCCTGCCGGATCGATCAGCGTGGGCGTGACAAAAATCAGCAGGTTCTTCTTGTAAGTGGTCTTCGATTCACTCCGGAAGAGCCGGCCCGCCAGCGGCAGGTCGCCCAGCATCGGCACTTTGTCCTTAATCGTCGTCACCACCTCGCCCAGCAGACCGCCGAGCACCACCGTCTGGCCATCCCAGACGTTCACCGCCGAGGCCACCTGACGCACCGTGAATTTCGGCAGGACGGTGGGCACCTGGATGAACCCCCCTGCAACAACCGTACTCGATCCTAACGCCGAGGAGATCACGGTATTAGGATCCTCATAACCCACGAACTCCGTCAGCGTGGGAATCAAAGTCATGTTGACGGTGAACCCATCCGCGAGCACGACAGGAATCACGTCCAACACCGGCCCCAACTCCATCTGCTCCGGCAGCGGATAGATAACGGTGGGCTGGGCCTGGTTCACCGTGGTTCCGCTACCCGTCGCCGAGGTCGAATTTTGCGCCTGGCTGAAGCTAAATGCCGTGATGATCGTCCTCACGTCGGTCGCCTTCATCTGCGCCTGCCGCCCACTTTGGGTGGTCACCTCCGGCTGAGCCAACAGTTCGTTCCCAGTCCGGGTCTCCAGCGCATGAATCACCATGCGAAATTGCGGATCGGTCAGAATGCCGGTCAGCGTAAATAACGATGTCGGCACATTGCGTATCCCCGAGGTTAACTTCTGGTCGTTCGCACTCGGCGCAATCGTCGTGCCCGCAAGCGGATTTCCGGGGAAGACGCTGTACGGGGGATTCGCCCCGTTGAGCGACGGGGCGCTGCCGCCTTGCCCCACAATCGCACCACCGTTCATCGAGACATTCCCCAAATACCAATCAAACCCCAGCGCTTTGTTATCGTCCTGCTGCACCTCGACAAATTTGGCCTTGATGTTCACCTGCGGCGGCACAACGTTGAGCATGTCAATCGCCGCTTCAATAATGTCCAACTCCTCCATCGTCGCCCGCACCAGCAGCGTGCCTTGACGGTCGTGGAAGAACAATGCCTTGCCCTTGTTCTCGGGCTTCAAAGGATCGATGTCCACTCCCAAGGCCAGAAAATAATTCATGGCCGCGACCGAAACCGATTGCATGTTATTGGTCGTGGTAATGAAACTCAAACCGCCCCCGCCGCTGCCGCCGCCTTGCTGTTGTCCGCCGCCTTGCTGTTGCCCACCACCGCTGCCGCCAGTGACGCCGCCCGGAGCGGATGTGATACGGGCAATAATGGCACCGCCTCCGCCCTGACCATTCTGGCCCTGCTGGCCACCGCCACCACCACCCGAGGAGCCGCCGCCACCACCGCCACCACCCGAGGAACCACCAAAGCCGCCGCCGCCGCCAGAGTTTTGACCCACGTTCATCGATTGACCGAACGAAAAGTTCCCGACGCTTTGGAGACCCTGGTAGAAGGTGTTGGGGTCAACCTTGAAGGTCCGAACGTGGAGCGGCTTGGCCGGCCGACCTGTCGCATCGAGCTCCACTGTTTTCAACGAGAATACAATCGCATAATCCTCGATCGAGTATTTGATCGGCTTTTCCGCAACCTTGATGATCGCATCGAGCACGTCCGCCAACCGCATGTCGACCAATGGCGGATTGATCTTAATCTGGATGGTGCCGATATCGGTCGTCTCGGCCGGAGCGGCGGGCAACGGTTGCCCGTCCGGACCAAGCTGGGCCGCGGCGGGAACCGCGGTGCCGCCGGAGTCCACAGTCTGGCTGATGAGGAAGTTAATGCCGCGTTTCTCCGGATCCCGTTTTCTGGCCTCATCGTTCAGGTTAACGATAACTTCGCTCAGCGGCAAACCTTCATACTTCACACTGTCAAGCCGAATGCGATCGAGTTTGTAAAAGATATTTTGACGGCTCGGGCTGGTATGGATGAGATTGGTGCGGGCGTAGGGGTTAGGTATTGGTAGCGTCAAGCCCTTTACCGGGTTGGCCCACGCCTGTTCCACTTCGCTGATGTTTTGCTGGGCGGTCACCCCATGCGCCTTGAGGGCCTGAGTGTATTTCGCCTCGGACACCAAGCTCAGGTAATAAAGCGCCGCTTGGCTCCGCGGATCCTGCTTTAAGGCGAGTCTTAGCTTGGCTTCGGCTTCTTCCATCTTCCCCATTTCGTAGAGCAACTTTCCGTCCTGCACCAGCGTGCGAGCCTGGATGTTGTCCTCGATGACGGCCGGCACCTGGGCCTTCACTTCCGGGCTGGGAATGGTCCCGCGCTGGGCGAAAATCAAATTTGTGTTCGCCGACATAAACGCCTGAGCCGCTGCGTCGCTGGGATTCACCAGCAACACGCCTTCAATGTCCTTCTCGGCACCCACCAGATCGTTGTGGCTCTGCTTCGCGCGCGCCAACTCCAAGCCCACCGCAGTCAGGCCATTACTCGTCTGGTCGCGTTCGGCATCGACGCCCGACCCGACTTTTTGAACCAGATCCCAGCAATAGTTGTAAAGTTTGAATGCCGCATCCAGTTGGTGCCGGTTCTGCGCCTCGCGCGCATCCTGCAGCTTCTGGCGCAGCAAAACGACGTTCATCTGGCGGTATATGGCCTCGTTGACGGCCGCTTCTCCCGCGGGCGCCGGCTGGGACCAGGACACCGGAGGGGTGGCAAGTACAAAGGTCAATCCGAGTAGAAGGGCAACTGCTTTTATCATGGTTTCGCTGGCTTTCGGTTTAACTCAACGCGGTTCAGAACGTGGCAACTTTCAGGGTGCGGCACTATACTTAACGGTCCATTTCTTTTGGTTCGACTTGGCCAATAATACGACTTCATTCGCCGTAATGGCAACGATATTGTAATCCTCACCGTTAAAAGATAGCGCAGCCCCAACGCGGCGGCCGGTCGGGAATAATTTGTTTTCCGGCGGATATTTCAAATCCACCGTGTAGCCATCCACGCGCTTATAAGGCTTCTCCCTCGTCACCTTCACCTGCTCGCTTGTGTCGTTCAGCTCTATGGTTACAGTGGGATTGGTCGGATTGTCCGGCAGGGCCTTGACGTCGCGCAATGTGAAGGTTTCGTTCTTGTCGCCCAGCTTGCAGTTCTTTTGCTTCTTGGCCCACTCCTTGGAATTGGCGGCCGCTTGTTTCTCGACGCCAATCCGGTAGCGCGCTCCCGAATCGGTTATCGACACATCGTCCAGCGAAAGGATCAAATAGAGCGGAGTGCGCTTGGCGACCGTCAGCGCATTGGGGCCGATGTTGGCGGTATCAACTTTGATCAAACGTCCATCCGCCGCTTTTTGCCAGGGCATCGGATTCAATAGCTTGTGGGGGACGGAAAAATCGATCACTGCGGGAGCAGCCATCCGTTTCAACAGACTCTCCGGCCCGGCCAGGTCCAGGTTCGTGAGCGGCTTAACGTTGGGATGGATAAGCGTGTTGCGCATGTCCTCGAGCTTCTGCTTCTCGCTGGTGATCTTGAACGGCAGGAAAGCCACCGCCACCGCCAAACTCAGCAGCACCACGCCCAGCAGCACCTTTTCGTAATTCTTCTTAAGAAAATCCATCTTACTTGGGGCACGCCAGTTTCACCACCACCAGTGCCAGCGTTATCTTCAATTTTTTCTCGTCCAGCACCGTCGCCAAACCACTCTTGACCTTCGGCCCAGCCACCGGCGCAACGTATGCCTGTTGAGCCACCGGCTGTGGCGGCGGCGGCGCCGCCCGGCGTCCGCCCGGATTATAACGGTCCATGAAAGCGGCGCTCCGCCCCCTCCCCTCGGATGCCATCGGGGGAGGCTGGTAAACCGGCGCGTAAACCGGCGCCGCCACGGCCGCCGGTTGCTCGATAACTGTCGCGTCAGCCGGCGCAACCTCAACATTGATGGACTTGACGATCAAGCCGTAGGGCGAACTGGCAAAGCCCGCCAGCACCGACGCCAACTCCGAGCTAAAGCCGAGGAATGTCACCTCGTAGGGGGCCATGACCGCCAACTCGTTCGTCACCGACTTGTCCGGCAGGTAATCGGTTTGCGGCCCTCTCGCATCATCCTCCGAAACCCGCTCGCGCCGGAGGCCTTCCAACCCGTTGACCCTGGCCCGCAACAGCACATCGCCAATCACTTTGACCTCCCCGAGTTGCACCGAAAGGGGATCAAGGCTCCCACGCGCAAAATCGAGCTTCGGCCTCTGCTGTTCAAAAGAAAAACTGTAGGTCTGCCCGGTGGTGCTGTTCTTGGGCGGCAAGGCCACGTTGTTGGTCTTTGCCGTGTGGGTGAGTTGCTCGATGGTTTTGCTCAGGGCATCGCTGAATTCCCGGCTGGTAACCTTGCCCGACTCGAGCCCGGAAATCGGCGGGATGGTTTGAAAGTACTGGCATGACTTAGCCATCCAGGCGCGCAATTGCTTCTGTTGCTCCTTGGCCGCCTGGATATTGTCGATCTGGCCCGAACCGGGATGCGGCTTCTGCTCGGTGAGCCGCTTCAGCTTGGCGTATTGCTCGTCGAGCTGCCCGAGCAAGGTGTTGTTCAAATCCCACTTTGAATACAGATACCAGCCGGCGAATCCCATGAGCGCCAGCGCCACCAGGCTCCCAATCAGAAAGTATAAATTGCGTTTGATCCAGTCCATACTACAGCTTCAGCGGGTGCTTCAGTTGGGCGATGATGCTAAAGGTGAATGTCCCGGTTTGCTCGTCAAGCGTCACGTCGGTTGATGTCTTCGTCTGTTCCGCGTCAAATAAAGGACTGGTTTGCAGCTCCTTGAGCACATCGTAGGCGATGCCTTTGTTGGCCTCCGGCTGGCCGGAAACCGATGTCAAATTCACCCCGCGGAAAGCAATTGTGAACGTTCCATTCGTGCCGACTTTGGCCTGCGCTGACGCGTCGCCGCCCGCCGCCCCGGCGTCCACCGGAGCAGCTACCGGTTGCGGCATCGCGGCCCCGGGCCTCATGCCCGGCCCCAGACCATACCGTCGTCGAAATGCCTCCGCCGCCGCACCATCCGGTGCAGGCATCATCGGCCCGGGCGCCGCCCCGGGCGCGCCACCAAGGGCCTCGCCTTCTCCCTCGGTCCTGGGCGCCGCCGTAATCAACTGCTCGATCCATACGCCCGCATCCGTCCGCAGTTTGCTCTTGGCGCTTTGCTCCACCCGAATCATCGCCAGACGCACTTCACTCAACACGTCCGCCCAGTAATAACGATCGTCCAGCCAGTTCACAATCTGGTCCACTTGCTGCTGGACCTTCTTCAGATCGGTATCATAAACCTTCTTGAACTGAACTTCCTTGACTTCCTCCGGGGCAACGTCCGCCTTGGCCTTCTCCAACTCGCCGTTCTTGACCCCAGCCAGTTTCTCAAACAGAAATCCCATCGCCCATATCACCAAAACCAGGCTGAACACCGAGGCAATGAAATACGGCTTCTTTTGATTGAAGCTCTGCCATTTCAATGTGCTGTCCGGCATCAAATTCAATTCCACCGGACAATGCGCCAGGTTGCGCAGCCCCAGTCCCACCACTTCCCCCAGCGAATGCGCCACCCGCGCCAGTTCCTCCAGGTTGATCGCCGGATCGATTTGCACGTTCCGCAGCGGGTTGAAATACTCGACCGGCACGTTCAGTTTCTCCGCAAAAAACTGCGCGGTGTAGGGCATCACCGACGCGCCGCCAGACAAAAACAGCCGTTGCGGCGCCGAACCGCCTTGCTGCCCGCGGTAAAACTGCATCGTCTGGTTCACCTGAATGTGCAGCCGCGTCATAAACTGGCGGGCGATCTTGGATATCGCCGCCTGGTGCGCGTTCTCCGGCTCTTCATAAGCGCCGCCCAAACTCACAAACCCTTCCTCTATCTTCAGCTTCTCCGCGATGTCCCACTTCAACTTCGATTCATTCGCAAAATCCTGCGTAATCGAGTTCGCCCCGAGATTGATGCCGCGCGAAAAGACTTTGCCCTTCTCAAAAAATAGCAGATTGCTGGTCTTGGCCCCGATGTCCAACAGCATCGTGCATTCTTCCAAATCCCCGTAGTTGTACCGAAACGCGTTGCACAATGCCGCCGGCGAAACATCGCAAAGCTGCAAATGCAGCCCCCCGGCCTCCGTCACCCGAAATAGTCCCTCGACAATGTCTGCCTTGATGGCCACCAAAAGAACTTCCAGCTCCCCGCCGGCAGTTGATCCCAAAATCTGGTAGTCCCACACAACCTCCTCAAGCGGGAAAGGCACATTCTGCTGCGCTTCATACTGGATGATCTGCGTCACCTTGCTGGCATCCACCGGCGGCAGTTTTACGAACTTGGAAAAAACGTGGAAACCCGGCGCGCAAACGTTGACGTTCTTGGCCTTGATCCCCTTCTCGGTCTGCATCCCCTGCAACGCGGCCAGGATCGCCGCCTCTCGCGCGCTTTCCTGAGCCCCTTCCGCCCCGAGCGACTTGAGGCCGTACTGTTTGAGGCGCAGTCCGCCCGCCTCGTTTAATTCAAACTCGGCCAGCTTGAGGCTCCCAGCCCCAAAATCAACCGTCAAAAATGATTTCGTGTTCAGCATCTACTATTACTATTGTGGCATACGGCCGACAAAACTTTACTGCCCGCAACGTCCCAACATGCGAACAGCCAATGGTCAGTTACAGAAAAACCGAGCACTGGTCAAATGGAAAGAGAAAAAAAGAGTCGTCTAAAGAAAAAAAGATGAAATAGATTGGCGCGCCGAAGTTGTGGATATAAGTCAGGAATCATGCTGCGCGGTTTCAAGATCAATCCAAGTTCTTTAACAAGAACCATGCCAAGGCGATTTGACAAGGCTTTCTGTCCAATTGCCGGCCCAACCCATGCTGATGTTCACGCAAAATGCGTGTGGCTCACGCATCCAGCTAAAGTTGGAACAGCTTGAGAGAATGACGCCGTCCGAAATTCTTTCGACAAGGCGTAGGGCAGGTCTCCGACCTGGCGGTCCACGGAGTCTCCGAAAAGGCAGCCAAGGGGACCAGAAATATGGAGTGCGCCGGCAGAGCGTAGCGGCGACGGCGCTTTCCCCTGGCGCGGAGTGCCTCCGTTGGTTTGAACCGTGCTTATCCGGTTGCTTGCCAAAATGAGGTTCTGCGTCTGTGTTTCCTGCGTGTTCCCCTTTGTTTGGCCGGGGCTGGTTCCAAAGTGTTCACTTTTGGCAAGCAACCGGATAAGCAGGGTTTGAACATGCAGCCAGACGAAACTAAATATAATGCCGAATCGGCTACGCCCGAAGCCAAAGCGCGGTCGCGTTATTTGGACGACGGAGAAGCGATATCGTTAGGGCCAGGAGGTGCGATGTAAGCCGGCTAAAGCCGGTGCTCCGGTGCGTGCTGCTTGTAAGCGCAGGCGCATGGGCGCGGGCCCGGCTCGGTGCGTGGTTTGAGGGAAGTGCGGCTGATTCGGCGGCGGGGCGAATGGGAGGATGGGTTTGGGGACTGGAAAGAGTTGGATGTCATGCGAGCCTGGGACTTCACCTACAAGACAAATTTACTTTGACGCCGACGCCAACGAAGTCTGGCTCTGTGCTCCGAATGGCGGGATAAGCTTTCTGGGGCCGGCAGCCATCCAGTGATCGAGGCTGTGCGCCGCGTTCTCGAAGCAGGTTCAGTTACGCTGACTTCGAACCTCCGCGCGCGGAAGTTGTCCACGCCGAGTTGTTCTTTTTCTGCTTTCCCAATTTCTGCTTGGTCGCGATACCGTCTTGATCTCAGCCGCCCACCTGGGCGCGGGCTTCGGCCGCCAGCGGCGTGCTCAGATAGCGTTCGCCCGTCGAGCAGGCTAACGTCACGATTACCTTGCCTTTGTTCTCCGGTCGTTTCGCGACTTCGATGGCAGCCCAAACGTTTGCGCCCGACGAGATGCCGGCGAGGATGCCTTCTTCTTTGGCCAATCGCCGGGCCATGGCGAACGAGTCGTCGTTGGTCACCTGGATACATTCGGTGATCTGGGTATTCCCCTCGGAATCTTTGAAATGAAGATTCTTCGGAATGAAGCCTGCGCCGGTGCCTTGAATCTTATGCGGCCCGGGTTTCAGCGGCTGGCCCGCCATCGTCTGGGAAATGACCGGTGAATCTTTCGGCTCGACGGCAATGGCTTGAAACGACGGTTTGCGCGGCTTGATCACTTCGCAACAACCGGTAATGGTGCCCCCTGTGCCGACGGCCGCGACCAAAATATCCACTTTTCCGTCCGTGTCAGCCCAGATTTCCTCGGCTGTGGTTTTGCGATGGATTTCCGGGTTGGCAGGATTCTCGAATTGCTGCGGTATCCAGGCGCCCGGGGTTTCTTTGGCCAACTGTTCGGCTTTGGCGATGGCGCCCTTCATGCCTTCCGTGCCAGGCGTCAGGACGAGCTTGGCGCCAAGCATGGCCAGCAGCGTGCGACGTTCCAGCGACATCGTTTCGGGCATGGTGAGGATGATCTGGTAGCCTCGAGCCGCCGCCACGAACGCCAACGCGATGCCGGTATTGCCGCTGGTTGGCTCGATGATAACCGTGTCCTTCTTAAGGATGCCGCGCCTCTCGGCGTCCTCGATCATCGCCATGCCGATGCGATCTTTGATGCTGCCCAGCGGGTTAAAATACTCGCACTTGAGCAGGATAGTGGCAGGCACCCCATCTGTAACCCGGTTCAAACGAACGAGTGGTGTCCGGCCAATCGTTTCGACAATGTTGTTATATATGCGTCCCATAAGCTTTAGAATATGTTGGCAAACGTTGGGTCCAAGTTGATTCAATCTTC